>NZ_JALKBX010000019.1 GCF_023227745.1 Natroniella acetigena
CTCTTATTTATTCGCAGACGAATCTTAGAAGCTCAGAAAAAATCTTTCAGAACGAGAAATCTCCCTCATGGTTCTAATCAAAAGTTACACATAATTGTAAAAAAGCACTGCCAACCAAAAGGTTAACAATGCTTTAAATCAAACATTAATTCAATTGATAATAGATCTTGAGCTGATCATCTTCAATATAACCGAACTCAATTATCTTAACTTCCTCTTCTTCTTCAATTTCTTCTGTCAGATTAAGATAGACCAACTGTTCCATCATCTCAGTCAAAGTCTCGAATTTCTGTTGGCCCGCCAATTTGAACAAATCTGCTTCAGGTACTTCTAATCCTCTAGTCGCTGCTAATGCTGTTGGCATCTGTATCATTAAGAACATTACTACTAAACAAGCTATCGTTATCTTCTTCAATCTCATCGACCTCCTAAATACAGTTTACAATTGACAGTTGACAATGTACAGTTAAAATCATAAAAATCAATTTACTTTTATAATTTTCATTGACATTATTTTTTGCTCTTTATCTATTCAATATTCAATATTCAATATTCAATGTTCACTGCTTTATAAAAAAAAGCCCTTGGAAAGAATCCAAGGACTTTAATCTAGCTATCAAGTTTCAATTAAAAGTTAACGCTTACTCCACCCGTAATGCTTTGTGCGTCAAAGCTATCAACATCTTCAGCACCTGTGAAGTCTATAGTTTCATAATTGATTGATGCAGTAGCATCATCACTTACTCTATAATCTACTCCTAATTGAGAAGTTACCTTCTCACCTGCTAAACCATCTTCAACTCGAGCTTCTTTGTCAGCCCAAGCATAACTTCCCGTTAAAGTTACTCTATCATTTGCTTCATAAGTTGCATCTACACCAGCTTCTGTATTTAAGTGCTGGTCATTATCGATATCATAGATCGCAGCTACACTAGCATGTGGTGCAAAGTTAACGCCAGAGAATTTGAACTCTGGTGCATAAGCTACACTCATCACCTTATCAGCTACATCTTCAGTATTGTCGAAGTCGTAGAATGCCACTACAGAGATGTCATTTAAGTCTTTGTTAGCTTCAACATATCTTACTTCATCTTCAGAATCAAGTCCATACTCATAGTTACCGAAGACATCTACACCATATAGAGTATATGGATTCTCTTCAATAACCTCTGCCATTAAGATCGTGTCTTGACCTTCTACATCATAATCTTCATATCTAGCTCCTAACTCAATCTTATCTAAGTCAGTAAATAATCCAATGTCATACCCTTTTTCATCTGCTTCAAAGTCCTCATCAGCTTGAATTGCTTCAAAACCATCAGTATACTTGTAGTTACCTTCAACTCTGAACATTCCTAGATCTTGTTCAGCACCTACTCTAACTAATTTGCTATCTAATTTAGAATCATTAGTAGCAAGCTCACCAGTAAAGTCAACACCTACTAAATTAAATGCAGTATCTAACCCTGCAACTGTAGTTCTTTCATCATTATCCTCAATACCTGCAAATACATTCAATGGTAACTCAAATAAGTTATCTTGTCTTAGAGCAATATTTCTCTCATCTTCATCTTGTCCTACTGCAATAGTAGAATTATTTGACTTGAAGATAACACCATCAATATTATCCTCTTCTGCATACAGATAATCCTTCCAGTCTAAATCTTGCTCTTCTCCAATAGTCGCTACAAAGTCTTCAGTAGTAATTTGACCAGAGATAGTGTCTAATTCAAAAGTATCAGTATCTTGACCAAAGTAATTTCCATTTACAGTTAAGTCAAAATCTGCAGTTACATCATCTTTATCAACATTTACATTAAAGTCAGCATATTGTCTAAAGAAATCTTCAGGATCGATTTCATCCCAATCATCTTCATCGTCAAATGGATTCTCAACTGCATCTCCATTGACCTTTACTCTTTCATACTCCACTCCAGTCTCACCAGAGATAGTTACAACTTCTACATCAGCCAATCGGCTATCAATTGCAGCTAACTCTTGATCAAACTCAGCAGCCAGTTGATTGATTGCCTCTACAACTTCTGCTTCTAACTCATTGTTGTTAGCTTCAACTTCATCTAACATTCTAGCTGTTAAAACTGCAACTTGGTAGCGAGTTAATTCTTCTTCACCTCGATAAGTTCCATCTTCATATCCTTCAAGAATTCCTGCTTCTGCTACTTGAGTCAATGCGTCATATGCCCAGTGATGTCCTTCTACGTCTGCGAACGGATTAGCAAGTGCTGGTACAGTCAATGTTACTAGCATTGCTAATGTCAATAATGCTGTTATTGTCTTTTTCATTTCTTAGTTCCCCCTAGATTTTTAAGTTTAATTGATTTGATTTATCTAGGTATTCTAGCTATAACGTACATAATCTAGAGGAGCTTCCAGTTTGAGTTGCCTTGTTTCCTCAATCTTTCCTACTCCTTGTAATCATGCCTTGTCCAGCTAAAATACCTGTTCTAAGTATCTGTCAATCCTGCTTCACGGTCTCTGGGGGGCACCTCCTTTCACGACCAGGGTCAAAGCTGGGATCAAGATACTTGAACACTACATTAGTGACTGGTGACTAGTGATTAGTGACTAGAAAAAACCTATTATGTTTTTTCTATCACGAAGAGTTTAAAGAACTCTTGGGACTAATTACCAATCACGAAAAGCTACAATTTATATTAATTTCAGTAATTAACTAATTTAAGTTTGAGGCTAAGGTTGAGGTTAAGTCAACCATCAAAACGATAAAGGTTTAGATCTTACTCAGACTTATACTTAAACTTAGCCTGAAATGAACTCTGTTCATTTCACTGTTTTTCGACAAAATTCGACATTGCAGGTAAAAAAATATGTAGTCTGCTCTTGTCTTAGTTCAAGCTCAAGACTGTCTTCGAATTTTTAAAGGCTCAAACTCAGACTTGAACTCAAACTCAATTTTCTTACGCTCTATTATAAGTATTAAACGCATCCTGCCAAAATCCTGTTAGTAGTTATTGGTAACTAGTGATTTGTGATTAGTGACTAGAAAGACCAATCCCTAATCTTTATTTTCGAACTTTTACGAGTGCTCTATTTATTAATTTGACGCTTCCTTCTAAAATCCTTTTAGTAGATATTAGTAATTTTTCTTGTGCTATTGCTTCTAGGTTAATCACTGATTTTATTTTTTGCTCTTCAATTGTAAATTGCTCTTAACTATCAATTATCGATTATCAACTATCAATTGTTTTTCACTGTTCAGTATTAAATATTCAATGCTTTATCCCCTTTAAGTAAATAATTCTTGCTTAACCATAATTATAAAAAGAGCTACTAGCCAATTATAATGACCAGTAGCTCCTGTTACTATTAATTTGAAAACTCAAATGAATCTATCATCTCATCGACTATTCCTATATTTGAACTATATTCATCTTCAACTGACATAAATAACAAATTAAATACTAAATTATTTTTTGCAGTAATAGCCATTTTTATATTCCCATCTTCCATAGTATCATCTTCCCCTAATATTGTTAATGATAAGTCAAAAATATAACCATCTTTCCCGCCTATTTCCTTTACACCTTCATCATTAACATCTAAATCTTCAGTAAGCCCACTTAGCGCCTCTAAAAAATCTTCTCTAATTTTTTCTAACTGATCTTGATCATCGAAATCTATTCCCTCTTTATTCTCTATAACTTGTGCATAAAATAAATAATCTGTATCCTCAAAATCTACTGGTGAAAATAAAACATCAACTCCAAGACTACGCATGCCATCAGAACCTTGAAAAGTATCTCCTAAAGCTAGATCATATTCTTTCCATTCAGCAGGATATTTAATTCCATATCCATTTTCAGAATTTGCATATTCCTCCCATACTACACTTGAATCACTATCACTACTATCACTACTGAAACAACCTGTTAATAATAATAATGAAGACAATATCAAGCTAAAAAATATAATACTCTTTTTCTTCCTGAACATAATTAGAACCACTCCTTTTATATTTTTGCTTTCATTGTATAAATTTATATATAAAACTAATAATTACTTCTTATTTAACTAATTTTCAACAATTCGTTACTAAATTTTACTAGATTACTAAAAAATAACCTCCGCTCCTACTGAAAACCCATCTACAACAGTTACAAACTCTCTGTTCCTTGCCCCACTATCCTCTGTAAAGTAAAGTCCATTCTTAATCAAATAACTGACCTTGACTCCAAGCCGCTCTCGCAGTTGATACTGCAAACCCAAATCAATTCCGACGTCAATTAAGTTTCCTTCGTACTTATCTTCCGAAAAATCTGTATATTCTAGTTGGTACTGACCGATAGGTGCATGCGAAAGTCTCAAACTCACTTCAAGCTGTTGAGATAAATCTAAGGCAGCTTTGAGACTCAGTGGTAGACTGATAGCTGTTAATTCTGCAAGAGCATTAGTTATAGTCTCCTGTCTATATCGTTCCCTATAATCAAGACCAACTCCTAGTGCTAAATCCATTCTACCGAGGCTAAAAGGACGATATATCTCCGCACCAACTGCTAAGTAATCATGATCACCAGTCTCTTGGGATTGATCGTAACCGCCTACTATCCCCTTACCTTCAAGATAATAACTGCCCAGTCTTGTTTCTGCTAGGAAGCGAATTGCTCCTAACTCCTTCTCGCCAGCAAGCCAACTAGCTTGATTGCTTCCTTGGCTACGCAGTATCTCATCATTCAGACTAGCATATTCAACACCAAAGCTGAATCTATCTTCTGCTGCTTCTGTTGGTAAAGAAAATAATACAATAATTAGGAATACTAAGAAAAAGGTATTTTTCTTCATAAGCAGCCCCCTGATCTATTTAAATACTTTATTATCTCATATTTTGACTATTCTCTACCAAGATAATAAATTCCTTTTAATGCTAGACAGATTTCTACTCTTAGTTCTTGCTCACAGCTCACGACTCATAGCTCACAGCTCATAAACGTAAAAAACCCCCAGAGCGTTGGCCCTGGAGACTTTAATCTCTAATTATTTACTATTCAATATTAAGTATTCAATATTAAGTATTCATTTATTAAAATGAAAGATTTGCAGCTAAAGCAAACTCAAAACCACTAAAATCAGTTTCAATTTTATAAGGCTCAGCTTCTTCAAAAGACTTTCTACCATATTCAAAATCATCTACCTCTGGATTTAATAAAAATCTATAGCCCACTCTACCAGTTATATTTAAATCATCATAAACTGGTATCCCACCTTCTAAACTAGCTTTAAGACCATAAGCTAATTTTTCGCCAAAAGCATTAAATTTAGGAAACTCTGCATCTATCTTATAACCCCCTCCAGCAAAATTGGCCATTAAATCATCAGCTACTCTATAACTTAAAACACCTAAAAAACCTGTCGTATCAATCTTAACATGTTTTTGTTGGAATAAATCCCAAGTTGCACTCATATGTTCTACTTCAGTACCAATTCCTACTCTTTCATTAACCCAATATCTAAAACCACCATAGATTCCAAAACCAGAGGTCTTCTTTTCGATATAACCTTTATCATATCCATTTAATTGATTCTCATCATCAGTATCACCATCTGGGACATCATAACTATAATTAACTACCTTTAAATCAGAATATGTATTGTAGTTCAATCCAGCATAAACCTCAATATTACTATCTAAAATACTCCCTTCCACAGTTCTATTTAACTGATTATCTTCTATAGCTTGACTATTTTCTTTCAGTCCTTCATTATTATTTTCTACTATCTCTTCTTCTATCTCCACATCTTCTTCTACCTCTACATTTTCTTTCTCATCAGCCATTACTCCCATACTAAAAACCAACAACAAAACCAAAGTTAAAATCAAAATCTTCCTAGTCATTTTTTCACCTTCCTAAATTAATTTGAATTTTTACTATCTTAGACTGTTGGATAATTCTTTTTTATTAGCCTAATTATTCAACAATCTCTACTTTAAATCATTAGATAATAATCCACTATTTTCCTTCAATTTTTTTAAATCAAGTTCTGTTCTAATACTTTTCTTCAACTTAGCTCTTCTAATCAGGCAAACAGAAAGGTTTACCCTATCAAAAGCCAACCTCCGCTCCTACTGAAAACCCATCTACAACAGTTACAAACTCTCTGTTCCTTTCTCCATTATCCTCTGTAAAGTAAAGTCCATTCTTAATCAAACAACTGGCTTTGACTCCAAGCCACTCTCGCAGTTGATACTGCAAACCCAGATCAATTCCGACATCAATTAAGTTTCCTTCATACTTATCTTCCGAAAAATCTGTATATTCTAGTTGGTACTGACCGATAGGTGCATACGAAAGTCTCAAACTCACTTCAAGTTGTTGAGATAAATCTAAGGCAGCTTTGAGACTCAGTGGTAGACTGATAGCTGTTAATTGGGCAAGATCATTAGTTATAGTCTCCTGTCTATATCGTTCCCTATAATCAAGACCAACTCCTAGTGCTAAATCCATTCTACCGAGGCTAAAAGGACGATATATCTCCGCACCAACTGCTAAGTAATCATGATCACCAGTCTCTTGGGATTGATCGTAACCGCCTACTATCCCCTTACCTTCAAGATAATAACTGCCCAGTCTTGTTTCTGCTAGGAAACGAATTGCTCCTAACTCCTTCTCGCCAGCAAGCCAACTAGCTTGATTGCTTCCTTGGCTACGCAGTATCTCATCATTCAGACTAGCATATTCAACACCAAAACGAAATCTATTTTCTGCTGCTTCCCCTGGCAAAGAGAACAATACAATAATTAAGAATACTACGAAAAAGGTATTTTCTTTCATAATCAGCCCCCTGATCTATTTAAATACTTTATTGTCTCATGTCTTGACCATTCTCCACCAAGGTAATAAATTCCTTTTAATTGAAGGTCAATTTAAAACTTTCTCGTAATTGAAACTTCTAAATCTAACTCTTTTGTTGAATTATCCCCAAAACCTAAAGTAGCATTTGGTAAGTAAGCAAGATCAATCGTTGTTAGATCATCATACTGATATTCTACTCCTAGATTGATCCCATTAATTCTAGGGACAGAAAAATTATTCTTATTATTATCTCTTTCAAAAATAACATAACTCCCATAATTCCCTGCTCTGACTGTAAATCTCTCATTCACTTCTTTTTCTGCACCCCAGTGTAAGCCGATAGTAGTTTCATCACCTTGATTTAGCCATTCTGCACTATAGGCTAGAAAGATATCTTCATACATCGTATTTTGACCGACAGCAATTCTTTTTCTACTAGCTCCATCATCAAAATTAAAGTCCATTAACCCTACTAAACTTTGATCTTGACCCTGCTTTTGAACTCTCCTTAGGAATAAGTTCACTTTATTGTGATCGGAATTGACAGCACCATAAGTATTCCAACCTAAGCTACCATCAATAGTAACTTCTTGATCTAACTGATAAATAAACCCTCCTGCTAGAACAAATTCTCTATCACTATAGTCTGTTTCTAAATCTTCAGTTTCATATAAATTAGAATATCTTTGAACTCCAACCCTTCCCCCAGCAATTAAGGCTTCATTAACCTTCATTGCATTTGCCACTTGGGCTGTCATTAGATTATCTCTAGTTTTTTCATCATCCTCAGTAAAGGAATTACGTTCCCAGCCCAAATCTATTCCCATCACATTTTCCTGATTTAGTTGATAGACAGCAGTTGGTGAAATTGATGTTATTTTTCTAGACCAATCAGAGCGGGAAACTAAGAAAATATCAGAATCTAAAAATAATTTATCCTCCTCTATCAGATATAACTGTGCCGGATTTAATTGAATATCAGTTGCTTCATCAGCTACAATTCCATCTAATCCATTCCCTCCTAGCACCCTCATTCGAGTCGTTGTTGCTTGAGCTACTCCTTGGATTAACAAAAGCAATAATAAACTTACTATAATAACTCTCTTGTTCATCATTCAGCCTCCTAGAAATTTCATCTAAATTTAAAAATAACAGAAAAACCTCCAGAGCCGTTGGCCCTGGAGGTTTTAGTTTCTAATTATGTTCTGATTAGAAGTTAGTTGTTAGAGTTGTAGTAATAACATCTACATCCTCGTCACCAGCATCATAATTTTCAAATTCAAACTCTAATACAGTATTTTCAGCTAGGTCATACTCAGCACCTAAAGTTAAAACATCTAATTCAGCATCAGCATCATCTTCATGCATAGCATATTCGAAGCTAGTAGATAATACATCATTTACATCATATTCAGCACCAAATACGATAGTTTGAATATCGTCATAGATATACCCGATCTCATCAGCAAAATCAGTGAAATCATCAAAGAAGTCAGCTTCACCTAGATAATCTTCATCCATTTGACCATAGTCAAATCCAACAGTCAAACCTGGAGCCAACACATCAGTCTCTGCTCCTAATTGGAAAGCACTTTCTTGATCATCAGCAAATACAACATAGAAGTCAGCCATCTCATGGCTATTGTCTAGTGCAATACTGAATGCAGTATCTTCATCATCAATACCATAATCTGCAATATTTAAAGTAGCTACAGAAGTAACCTCTCCAAATACAAGATCACTCATACTAGCTTCAATAAACTTAATTGAATCGTCATTGTCTAAATCACTAGCAAAAGATACAGCAATATTATCTACAGCATAAGATAATTCTGCTCCATCTAAGTTTAGATCATATAATAAATCTTGTGGTGTAGCCACTCCAAATCTACCAGCCTTTAGAGAAGCCCCTGGTAGTTCTAATAGATCAACATTGATCCAAGCTTCATCAACTTCTACATTATTTGAATCAATATTACCATCAACTATATCTTCTAGCTCTACTCCTACAAAAGTCTCTACATTCGCAGCTGGATTAGCTGTGAAATCTAAGTCAATATCAATACTATTTACTGTATAACTATCATCTTCATCAACATACGCTCTTTCAAATTCTACTTCACCTGCAATGTCTACTGCCATAGCTGGTACAGCCATAGCTAGTACTAAAGCTAACGCTAACACAATTGAAATCTTTTTCATTATAATCCCCCTTAACAATTTTAGCTTCTAAAATTGTATTTAATTTTTATAAAATTAAACTGAATAAGCCTATATATTAAGCTTACCGGTTTACGGGGTTTCACCTCCTTTCCACCGCTTTGTTAAATATCTCTCAACTACAATAACTAACTTCTATACAGATCAACATTTTCCTGCTTAATTATGAAATTTTTTTGAAAAGATCTAAATGAAATCTTAATTAACATATTTATTATACAGTATAATAAATTTAAGTTGATTAACAATAATTACAACACACTATGACCAACTTTATCCACTATATTCAGTGGTCATACACTATTTTTTTTTCAATGCTGCGAAAAATAACATTAATTTGTATGTAATATTCATCTTAATGATAAAAATTCTATATTTTATTGATATATAGCTTAACTTCAATTTACAATGTAGAAAATTGACAATTGACAATGGATAGAAAAAATCTAAGAGCGGATTTTTTCATCACGAAGGGTTCAAAGAACCCGAAGGAAAACCTTTAAATCTTATAACCAAAATCAATCAAAGCTTATTATCACAAGGTTTTTCAGAAAACTTAAGCTTTTAAGAACTTGATCTTTAATTGTAAATTGTACATTCCGTCAATTGTCAATTGTGAAGCTATATTGTAATATAGCTTAACTTCAATTTACAATGTACATTTATTTCTCACTTGCTCCCACCTGCTGAATCTCCTCTACTTCCTCTTGACTCAACAAACCTGCAAAATCTAATAAGATAATCAAACGCTCGTCCCGTTTAACAACACCTTGCAATAAATTAGCCTTCATCCCTTCAATCTCTCTGGGAGGAGGAGCAATCTCATCCCCTTCAACCCGTAAGACTTCCGAAGCAGTATCAACAATAAATCCTATTTTGGTTCTAGCCAACTCTGCTACTATAATCCTCGTATCAGAATCAACTTCAGCTTGTAAACCAAACTTCTTCCGTAAATCGACTACAGTTATAATCTCTCCTCGCAGATCAATAATTCCTGCAATAAATTCTGAACTCTGCGGTACCGATCTAATCTCTTCCGGCCGGATAATCTCCTTGACATTATTGATATCTATCCCAAACTCCTCTTGATTCAACTCAAAGATAATCATCTGTCTTGTAACAGCCATCAAATCAACCCCCAAACTTATAAAAACATTTAATATTTAATACTTAATATTTAATACTTAATATTGAATAATTAAAACCCAAAACACCTAAAATTCATTTGATATTTAATACTTTTTAATTATTAAATATTCAATATTCATTATTCAATGCTCTTTAAGTATTCATTATTCATTGCTCTTTACTAATTATAACATAATCAACCAGTTAGGACAACTTATGTTATCAATTAACTTATTCTTTTTTCTCAAACGTACCGACATGTTTTTTTGCAAAAATAGTATTTTATGTTATAATATTAATGATATTGGTAAGACCATTCTCAGCAAAAAGAAAATATTAGAAGACAAAAAACTTATTCGTAGGATGCTTTGCAAATATTGATGGGGTTAGTATTGTGTAGGTAAAGTATAGGAGGGGTAACTTATGAAGAAAAAAATTGAAAAATTGAGGCAAGAGTTAATAGAAGTATCATCTAAACAAGAAAGAATTAAATTGAGCCAAAAGTTGGACAAGTTAATCTTAAAATATATGAAAGAAAAAATTAATTAGCATTGAAGTATCTAGTAGCCAAAATAACCCCCACATAACCATCTACCGGCTCAGGAGGAGTCTGTAAAGAGAGGGGAAGGAATCTTCTCCAACCTGATGGGGGATTCTTAGCCCAATATAAATCACGTGCTTCTAAAGTGGAGTTTGTCTCATCAACTAAATTATACTCAATTAGTCCATCAATCTTTTTTTGAATTACCTCGCTTGCTGTTCCATTTCCTAAAACAAGCTGCTCAATTTGATAATCATCTATTAACTTCCTAATCTTCTGACCAATATCTGCTGTAGAGATTACATTTTGATATTCAACTGTCAAATCCGAATCAACAACGGCAATCCCACATTTGTCACGACCTGGATCAATAGCTATTATCATCTTGATCACCTTTCAACTCTTAACTCTATATTATCGACCAATTGATCACTACGCCAAATATCTTCAACAGCAACCAACTTGATTCTTTGTACATCTTCTGTCAATAATTCCTCTAAAACTGGATAGAGATGAATTAAGCTGAGGCTTCCAACCTCTCCTCGATCATCAGGTAAGACCCCATCACGAACGACTTTTTGATTTAGCTCCAATAAGAATTGATTCAACTCTGCTTCTAAATCAGCCAAATCATCAACCCGGGCCAACTGATAGTCAAAGATGAGCTGCTCGGCATCATAGACCTGATAATCCTGATATAACTCAAACTCAAGCAATAAATCTTCATCTTTAAAGGTATTCTGAGCTGCTACTAACCGAATAAGACTCTTACCTTCTCGCTCAGTCAATAACTCAACTACCTCTTCAAAGTCCTGCTGCTTATATTTAACCTCCTGTAAGTTAGCTTCTTCCACTGAGTCTTTAGCAGTTTCAAGGATTGTAATTAAGTCTTCTTCAATCTCTGCCTGCTCTCGATCAACCTGTAGTGAACCATCCAAGAGCACCTCACCCTTCTGGTAAGCAATATCCCCTGTCAAAGATTGGAGATATTTCCTGCCAAAGAGGCTCAGATTATGGGCCAAATTATCGACCTGCTGGGTCAGATCCTCTCGTTGGACAGCAAGCTGATCAACTTTAGTCTCTAGCTCTCCCTTACTTGCTCTAACCTGGCGGTACTCCTCTTTAGTCGAACTCAATTGCTCTTCTAACTCTAACTTATCATCCTCTAAGAGTGCTTTATCATCTTCTAAGGTTAATAAATTATCGATCTTAACCCCAATTTCAGCTTGCAACTTGTCTAACTGATCATCCTTAGTAGCAACTTGGTGATCGAGTAAATCGATCCGCTCCACCAACTGCTGCATATCGAATAAAGCCAACCGTACATTTTCTGAGGCAACCAATAGTAGGAGTAAAGAACTGACTGTAATCAGTACCCCAGTCAGAATCGTAATAATAATTGACGTATACTTAGGTCTTAAACCCAAAAGGGATAATCGCTTCTTACCAACCTTCATCCCAATCTTATCGCCAATATAAGCTATCGCTCCACCCATGATTACTAAGACTATCACTAATCTGATTCCATACATATTGGCCCCCCTTAACTTCATTTAATATTTAATACTTAATATTTAATAGTTTAAACCAAAAAAACACCTAAAACTTCATTTAATATTTAATATTTAATAGTTAATAGTTTAAACCAAAAAACACCTAAAACTTCATTTAATATTTAATACTTAATATTGAATAGTTTAAAAAACACATTTAATATTTAATACCTAATATTGAATAATTGAAACCAAAACACCCAAAACTTCATTTAATACTTAATAACCAGCTCAATTCAACAATAACAGTAATCAACTAATTACTTATAACATTCATTAATCTTATTTTTCATTACTCAATAATCTTTTGAGCTTTAATTATTCAATGTTTTGTTTATTCAATGCTCTTTATTGTTTAATGCTTTTTAATTATTCAATATTCAATATTCAGTATTCAGTATTCAATGCTTTTAATTGTTCATTGTTTTTTTGCTGTATTTAAACTAGCAGTTAGCATTTTTACTATCTCTAATAAGTCAGACATTAGCTCTCTTCCTGTTTTCTTCTTCAAATAGTCAGTAGCAAGCAATAACTCTAACCAATACTCAGTTTCTGATGCCTCTTTTAAAGCAATAGAAAGTTTAGAAACGAAATCTTTCCTACTCTGTCCGTAGACACTCTCCTTTATATTTGCAGCAATACTTGTTCCAGAACGCAATAACTGCTTAGAAATTACATACTCTTTCTGAGTATTAGTTAAATACTTATATAATTTAACAACTTCAATAGAAAACTGAAAAAACTTATCATAAATAATATTCTTTTTCTGCATTTCTAATCAACCTCCGATAAATAGCCTTTTTTACTATTTATCCCCATTAATTGAACTTTCATACATCATGAACTAATTGCTTAATGCTCTTTAATTACTCAATGTTTTTTATTATTCAATGATTTACTGTTTAGTATTATTCAATATTCAATATTCAGTATTCAATGCTTTTGCTATTCAATGCTTTTGCTATTCAATGCTTTTTAATTATTCAATATTCAATATTCAGTATTCAATGCTTTTTAATTATTCAGTATTCAATGCTTTTGTTATTCAATGTTTCTTAGCTAAAAGCCAAATCCCAACCGCAGCGAAGACAATATTCTGCAGCCAAGCTCCTAACCAGGGAGCAACCGTGCCTGCTTGTCCTAAAGCCGAACCAACCGTCATCAAGACATAATAAACAAAGACGACAATAATACTCAAACCCAGTCCGATTGACGAGCCAGAGCGATTAGGCTTTAATCCTAATGGTGCCCCTACAATCGCAAAGATAAAGGAAGCAAAAGGAACTGCATAACGTTGATGATAAGTAATCAATAATTCACTGACATCCCGTCCTTCTTCCTCCATTAAACCAATATGCTTCCGCAGTTCAGCCAACGTCATCTCATCAGGATCAGTACCGCTTCGTGAGACATCCCCTGGATCTCTAGTTATCTGATCTTTCATATTCAACTGCTCAAATTCGGTCTGAGGAACCCGACCATCATCCTCAATCCTATAGATCTTACCATCAATAAACTGCCATTGCTCCTCTAGCCAGACAGCCTCCTTAGCCTGAATAACCGTTACCAGCTCTCCATCCTCAAAGTCCTGCCAACTGACCCCTTCTAAAGTCTGAGTCGCTCCATCAAACTTATCGGCTACTAAGACAAAATCGAGCCTCCCAGTACTAGAATCAACCGGTGCTATCCGTAGATTCTCTTGGGTCGTGGGTCTTTGTTCTCCCCGCCTGATCTCCCAGACCAAGTCTTCATAAACCTGAATACTGAGCGGTACTAGAGTATCACTTAACAAGACAGTCAGACCACTGATTAGAAATGCTACAATTAAGACAGGAATGATTAATTTAGTAAAGCTGATCCCACCTGCTCTTAAAGCCGTAATCTCACTATCGCCAGATAAACGACCAAAAGCCAATAAGGTAGCCAATAACATCGACATTGGGAAGGTAAAGATAATAATTTGGGGCAGACTTAAAAAGAACAATTGGATTACAGTCCACAAAGAAGCACCATAATCCATCATCAATCCTGCCAATCTTCTCAAGACATCTGAACCGATAAAGATACTAGTAAAAGCAAATACACCAAAGAGAAAAGGTTGGATCAATTCGCTCAATATATAGCGATAAATAATCTTCATCTAGTGCGCACCTCACATTTTAAATTTCTCTCCTAAATAAAATTTCTTAGCTATTTCACTATTAGCTATTTCGTCAGAAGTACCTGATAATAGTATCTCACCTTGGTGCATAATATAAGCCCGATCTGTAATAGCCAAAGTCTCTCGTACACTATGATCTGTAATCAGAACACCTAAGCCCCGCTCTTTTAAGTGGGAAACAATATCTTGGATATCATTCACAGCAATCGGATCAACCCCCGCAAAAGGTTCATCCAATAGAATATAATCAGGATCTGTAGCCAAAGAACGGGCTATCTCGACCCGACGCCGTTCTCCTCCTGACAGCATATAACCTTTTTGATCTCTGACATACTCAATATCAAACTCAGCCAATAACTGCTCCATAATCTCTTGATCATCCTCTGGCCGATCGATCATCTCCAAAATAGCCATGATATTCTCTTCAACGGTCAACTTTCTGAAGATAGAAGCCTCCTGGGCCAAGTAACCAATTCCCTTTCTAGCCCGCTGATGCATCGGTAATTTGGTAATATCATTACCATTCAGCTCAATCCTACCAGCATTAGGGCTGACCAATCCGACTACCATATAGAAGGTAGTCGTCTTTCCTGCTCCATTTGGCCCTAAGATTCCTACAATCTCACCTTGATTAACTTTGAAATTGACGCCATCAACAACATCCTTACCATCATAAGTCTTGACCAGATCAACTGCTCTAATCGGCATTAATTATCACCTCGCTGCCTACCAGGAAGGATCAATCTCGTCTCTCCTTTAGCCTCCATCTTTCTAGTTGCCAAATCGAATACAATCTCTTGGGCATCCATCTTCTGCTCGCCCCGCTCAGCCTTAACATTACCACTCAAAATAACCTGCTCACGCTGTTGATAAAATTCGAGCCGCTCTGCATAAGCCACAAAGTCTTCCTCTTGATCCTCAAGATAGACCTGACCGGTAGCTGTAAATTGCTCAGCAGCTAGATCAAACTCAAACTGCTCTGCTGTAATCAACAGACCATCTGCTTCAACTCTAGGATCTCCTTCTAATCTTCCTTGTTGTGATTGATTATTATAGATTAAATAATCGCCGCTCATCCGCTGTTGTTGCTGCTTAAAGACTACCTCTCCTGCAGCCTCTATCTGTTCTAAATCTTGATTAGCTGTTAACTTCTGTGTCGTTAAGCTAAGCTCTCCCTCTCTAAAGCTAACATTACCTGTAGCAATTACTTCTCCTTCCAAATCATCAATGATTAATTCATCTGCTCTTAGTTCAATCTCTGTCTGTTCTCCTGCTATTACTGCTGTAACCATTAAACAAAGGACAACTGTAATGATTATTCCAGTTAAATATTTATTCATTTATCTCACCTACTTTACCTTGAGTAATTGCCTCTACTTGACCACTGAGCCTTAATCTTCTCAGATCTATCTGACTGACAAACTGCTCTCCTGTAATCTCCATCCCTGATTGCTTAAGTAATACATTGCCCTGTCCAATCAATTCATTCCGTACCTGATTCCAATTTAAGCTATCAGCTTGTAATAACTTATCTTCACTCTCAATTGTAATTGGCCCAGTCAAGGAGAGATGACCTGTCTTAGGATCAAGATCTGCTCTAGCTGCCTTCAAACTGGTCTGTTCTACTCCATCCTGGGAAATTTTAGCCTCAACTTCGTCTAAAACAACCTGTTCTGGCTCCATAAATTGTTGAATCGATTTGGCCCCTAACTCCCATTTGGTAGTTTCATCCTCACTATATAGAGTAATAGCAGCATCCTCTAACTCTACTTCTGCCATTCTCTCTTCCCTTGTTTCATCTCGTGCAGGCTCTGGCGTAATTCTGGTCTCTTCTTCAGCTGAATTATCAATTAATAAGGCTGCTGCTCCAACTGCTACCACAATTACTACCAGTATAATTATTTTCTTATCCATTAATCAGCCTCCTCAGGCCTAGTCTTCCATCTTCGGTGTAACCATAACCACTGCTTGGGATATTCTCTAACCTTTTCTTCTAAAGAAGAGGTTAGTTGTTGTAATTTATCCTGTTGCTCCTTAGCAGTTGCATCTTTAGCAACCTGTAGTGGTGGCTCAATCATCAGCCGATACTGATTTAAATCTTCTCGTACCAAATAAACTGGTAAGATCAAAGACCCAGTCTTTTGGGCCAACACCACTGGCCCTTTAGGTGTCGATGCCAAACGACCAAAGAAGTCAACAAACTCTCCTTTGCTATGAGCATCCTGATCACCTAAGATCAATAAACACTCCTTCTTTAATAAAGAACGGAAAGCCTTTTTGACCCCACGACCCTTCTTGTCATAGACGTTGGCCCCGCGTTCTTCTCTAATCTGTAATATTTCTTGATTGATCTTAGAATTTTGATACATTCGAGCAATCGCATTCATAGGATACCCCAATACAGTCAAATAATTCCCTAATAGTTCCCAGTTGCCAAAATGACCTGTAAATAAGATAACGCCTTGCTTCTGTTGATAAGCTTCTTTGAGATATTCCATCCCTTCAACCTCAATCTTTTGCTCAAAATCAATCTCAGTCCACTTTTCCAAACCTAGAATCTCAACAAATTTAACGGTTAAATCTTGAAAGACCTCTTTAGTCAACTCCCTTGCTTCTTCTGTAGAACAATCAAAAGCCAACTTGATATTCTTAACTGCTAACTCCCTACGCCTTTTAGCCAGATGAAAAGCTAAGCTACCGAGTAATTTAGCCACCCAACAACTAATTTGCTTAGGTAAGAAGTTAACAACTCTTTTAAATGATTTAAATGCTAAATAACCGATCCAATCTCCCACCAGATACACCCCTATCTAAAATACATTTAATACTTAATATTTAATATTGAATAGTCTAAAATACATTTAATACTTAATACCTAATATTGAATAATTAAAACCAAAAACATTATAACTCATTTAATGTCAAATGCTTCTAATTATTTGAGATTTTTTAATTATTAAATATTCAATATTCATTATTCAATGCTCTTTTAATTGTTTAATGCTTTTAATTATTTAAGGTTTTTAATTATTAAATATTCAGTATTCATTATTCAATGCTTTTATTATTCAATGCTTTTATTATTCAATGCTTTTAACTATTAAATATTCAATATTCATTATTCAATGCTTTTTAGTTCGCCATCTTTTATAAAACCAGCCCCACTGCTTAGGATACTCTCGAATCATCCCTTCCAATGAAGAGGTCAATTGTTGTAATTTCTCCTTCAATTCCTGCTCATCTGCCTCTTGGCTGACATACATAGGTTCTTCAATTATCAGACGATACTGATTTAACCCTTCTCGTACTAAGTAAACAGGTAAGATTGCACTCCCTGCTTTCTTGGCCAGGACGACTGGCCCTTGAGGTGTCGATGCAGGTTGTCCAAAGAAATCAACAAAGATTCCTGTTTCCCGTGCATCCTGATCACCCAAGATCAAAAGTAACTCTCCTTTTAATAATGATTTATAGGCCCTAGCAACACCTTTGGTGCCAATATCAAAGACGTTGGCCCCTCTACTGGTTCTGATCTTTAATAATTCTCGATTAAAGATATTATTTTTCTGATTTTTGGCCAAGGCATTGAGCGGATAACCTAAGGCTGCAAAGTACATCCCTAAAATCTCCCAATTACCTAAATGGCCTGTAAATAAGATAACTCCATCTTCTTGCTGATAAGCTTCTTCAAAATGATGAAAGCCTTCGACAGTAATTCTCTTTTTAAAGTCTTCTCTCTGCCAAGCCTCCAAACCTAAGATCTCACTTAACTTAAGACCAGCATCTTGAAAGACACCTTTAGCTACCTCTTCTGCTTGCTCTTCAGAGATTGCTAAAGTTCTCGTTAGATTATTGACTGCCCTCTTTTTTTTCTTGCCAACAAGATGATTAGCTAACGAACCTAACCCCTTAAAGATATCATAACATATTTTAGGAGGTAATAAATTAGCAATTTTTTTTATAACTATAAATATTAAGTAAAGTAGTTTATCCTTCATCTTTTCTGCCTCCTAAACCTTCAATATCAGTGTACAGTTTACGGTTTACAGTTGACAGTTAAGAACATTAAATACTTAAAATCAAAAAGCACATAAACCTGTAGTCATAGAGCTTTTCAGCTATCTTTGTTTTTTAGCTTTTGAATTTTAACTGTACACTGTACACTTGTCAACTGTAAACTATTACTTCAATCGCTTCCCTAACCGCTCCTTGTCCACCTGCTTTGCTTGTCACATAATCTGCTACTTCCTTAACCTCGTCAACTCCATTAGCCACCGTCATCGCCAAACCAACCTCTTTTAAAATTACGAGATCATTTAGATCATCACCGATATAAGCCACTTGCTCTCTAGTTAAATTATATCGTTCTAATAACTGCTCCAACACCTCTAATTTGTCTCCAACACCTTGGTGCACCTCTTCTAATCCTAACTCAGCAGCCCGTCGGGTAACAGCTTCTGACTTACGACCAGTAATAATTGCAACTTCAATTCCAGCTTCCTGGGCCAACTTAATCCCCAGCCCATCATGGACATGGAAGCATTTAAACTCTTGGCCCTGACTACCTAAGATAATCCGCCCATCAGTCAAGACCCCATCAACATCGGTGATGAAAACCTTAATCTGTTCCACTTTCTCCTTTAAATTACTATTCATCTTTTATCACCCCCGTTAGTTATTTAATATTTAATATTGAATAATGAATAGTTAAAAATCATTAAGTAACAAGCAGTTATGGTATTCATGGTTTGATTTTAACTATTAAATATTAAGTATTCAATATTCACTGACCTTAAAGTACTCCTGCTTTAAGTAAGTCCTGAAAATTGATCAGCCCTAACGGCTCACCTTGCTGATTGACGACCGGCAAGTCACTTATCTCTTGCTCTTGCATGATCTTCAATGCCTCTGCAGCCAACTTATCAACACTAATCACTGTTGGACTGGCAGTCATAATCTCCTGGGCAGAAGACTTTAATAAGTCAGGAGATTTTTCTAACTGACGTCTGATATCTCCATCGGTAATAATTCCAACTAACTTGCCTTCTTGATCGACAATATTAGCTGCTCCCATCCTAGTAGAAGTCATAGTAAACAATGTCTGCTTTAAGCTAGTCTCCTGAGCTACTATTGGGTTCTCTTCTCGAACATTAAGTACATCCTCAACTGTCAATAATAATTTTTTACCTAAGCTACCTCCTGGATGGTATAACGCAAAATCTTCTGGTTTAAAGTCCCTCGCATGTAATAAAGCAACTGCTAGTGCATCTCCTAGGGCCAACGTAGCCGTAGTACTGGCAGTAGGGGCCAAATTCAATGGACAGGCCTCTTCTGCTACACTTGTATCTAAGACATAATCAGCATTCTCTGCTAGAGTAGAATCCAAGCCTCCTGTCAAAGCAATAATCTGAGCACCAATCCGTTTAATCACAGGTAAGATATTGATTACCTCTTTTGTCTCTCCACTGTTAGAGAGAGTAATCACGATATCTTCTCGAGTAACCATTCCCAAATCACCATGAATTGCCTCGGCTGGATGAAGGAAGAAAGAAGGAGTTCCTGTGCTGGCCAAGGTAGCTGCTAGCTTCTTAGCGATCAAGCCTGACTTACCCATTCCCGTCAGAATTACTCGACCTTGACAGGCCAAAATAACCTTGACAACCTCAACAAAATCTCCATTGATCGAATCGCTTAGTTCTTTGATTGCCTCTGCTTCAATCTCTAATGCTTGCTGTGCCTGACGTTTGATCTCAATTGCTTCTAAATCTGCTAACTCGTTAGGAATCATCACTGGCTTATCCTCCTTTAACCACTTGGTCGATTGCTTGGGCTTGAATTAAAATTTCTTCTAAATCATCGATTTGTACCATGTTGTCCCCATCACACAAGGCTTCTTCAGGCTGATCATGAACCTCCATAAATAAGGCATCAATCCCTGCTCCTACTGCTGCTCTAGTTAAATAAGGAACATACTCCCGTTCACCTGCTGAAGAATCACCTGCTCCTCCAGGCAATTGAACACTATGAGTAGCATCAAAGACGACTGGATAACCGGTCTCTCTCATCCGTGGCAATGATCTCATATCAACTACCAAATTGTTGTAACCGAAGCTGACTCCTCGCTCCGTCAATAATATCTTCTCATTTCCTGTACTTTCAATCTTTTTCACAACCTGATCAATATCCCACGGGGCCAAAAACTGCCCTTTCTTGACATTGACCAGCTTACCTGTCTCACCTACTGCCGTTACTAGATCAGTCTGGCGCGATAAAAAGGCTGGAATCTGTACAATATCCAAGACTTCTCCAGCTACTTTAGCTTCTTTAGCTGTATGAACATCAGAGATAACTGGTACTTCCAACTCCTGCTTAATCCGTTCTAAACTCTTTAATCCTTGCTCTAAACCTGGCCCACGATAAGAATCGATTGCAGAACGATTGGCCTTATCATAAGATGCTTTAAAAACATAAGGAATTCCTAAGCGAGCAGTAATCTCTTTAACCTGTTCTCCAATCTTTAAAGCCCGCTCTTCACTCTCTAAAGCACATGGCCCTGCCAACAAAACAAAAGGTCGTCCATTACCAAATTTAACTTCTTGATTTAAAACAATCTCCTTAACCATCTATATACCTCCCGTTATTAGTGACTAGTTACTAGTAATTAGTACTCTCCCTACAAGTCTTATTAGACTTTCCGTAATAAAAACCATTTGCTAAATTAAAGCCTGCTATTACAATGCTTCGCAGATAACTAAATTTCTCTGCCCCCCGCCTAATTGATATGGTTTTTATGGTTTTCACGAAGGGTCTTGATCAAGACCCGTAGGGACAATTGATAGTTTACAATTGACAATTAAAATCAAAACTATACAATCAAAACAATAAAACCATCAAGATCTGCAAGATATTATCCACTAAACATTCTTATTTACAATATTTTCTTTTGGCTGAGAGTACTCAGTGACTAGTTGTTAATTATTAGTGATTAGTAATTCAATTATTATTCTGATCAACCACCACAATGCCCTGAAAGAGTTGTTTTTTACTTCTCAAAGAAGTACTCTTAGGGTGATTAAAACCTGTAGCTAAAATTTTAACAACCGATTACATCTACTCTCGAAGTAGTTTATTTTATTCTTAATCATTAATTAATATTTATTATTTGAATTTTAATTGTACATTATAAACTGTAAATTTGTTTTATCTTTGGCTTCTCTTGATTTTAAGCTCTTGCTCTTAATTGTAAATTGTACATTGTCAATTGTAAATTTGTTTTTTATTCGTGCAAATTTGTAGTTCCCACGCTTTTGATCTTAACTGTCAACTGTCAACTGTCAACTGTCAACTGTCAACTGTCAACTGTCAACTGTCAACTGTCAACTGTTCACTGTCAACTATTTCTCTAACTCTTTCCAAGTCTTCTAACGTATCAACCCCAATTGCTTCATACTCCGTCTCAACTACCTTAATCCGATAGCCATTCTCCAACACCCGCAACTGTTCTAATGACTCCTGCTCCTCTAATGGTGTCTGTTCCATCTCAGTATAACTAAGTAAAAAGTCACGACGATAGACATAAAGACCAATATGCTTATAGTAATCAAGTCCAGTCTCCTGACGCGGATACGGAATCGCTGTTCGAGAAAAATAAAGAGCAAAATCGTCTTGATCAGTTACCACTTTGACGATATGCGGACTATCAATCTCCTGTTGGTCAATAATCTTATGTTTTAAAGTACCCATCTGAATTGTGCTATCCTCTAGTAAAGGCTCAACTGCTTGATCGATCATCTCAGGATTCAATAATGGTTCATCTCCCTGAATATTGACAATTATCTCTGCCTCTAAGTTTTGAGCAACCTCAGCTAGACGATCAGTTCCTGTTTGATGATCCTTAGAAGTCATTTCTACCTGCCCACCAAAATCTTCGACAGCTTGATAGATCCGTTGATCATCGGTTGCTACAATCACCTGAGCTAAGCTATCAGCTGCTACAGCCTGTTGATAGACATGCTGAATCATCGGCTGACCAGCAATCTCTTTTAATGGTTTACCTGGTAATCTAGTCGAAGCATAGCGGGCTGGTATGATTCCTATTACTTGCATCTTGCCACCTCCATTTTAGCGACTAAATCAGAAAACTTATCTTGCGAATCAATGATCTGCATTTCCATCCCTAGCACCTCAAAATCTATCCTTTCTTGCCCAATTTCAGTTACTAGTTTCGGTTTAATACTGACTGCATCCTTCTCAGTGGTAATAATCCGGTCAACATTAACTTCACTGGCCAAACTAAAGATCTCTACAATTTCATTCTTAGAATATTGGTGATGATCTCTAAATCTAATCTGCTCTACTACTTCTGCTCCTAAATCTTCAAGGGTCTGCTCAAACGATTCAGGATTCCCAATTCCAGATACTGCCAATACCCTCTGCTCTGTCAAGTCAACTTCTTGTTGTCTGTCACTGACCAACTCCCGTAGATAAGTTGGCTGATGTTTAGTAGTAATAATTGTAGCTGCTGGATTAATCTCGATCAATCTACGTCTAATTTCAGTTAATTCAGCTTGCTCGACTTGATCAGTCTTAGTCAATAAGAAAGCATGGGCTCTATTTAAACTAGTGACTGGTTCCCTTAATAACCCCCGTGGTAATAGTTCACCATTGTCAAACGGATTAGTAGCATCGATGACTACTAAATCATAATCTCTTGCTACCTGCCAATGCTGAAATCCATCATCTAAAATAATAAAATCAGGTTCAAATCTTTGTGCAGCATAAGCACCTGTCTGCCTACGAGCAGGGCCAATGATGACTGGAACCTGGGGTAATTCCTTAGCTAACATAAAGGCTTCATCACCTGCTTGTTTAGCATCCATTAAGATCTCTTTAGCATCAGATACTACTCCAATATCACCAGAAAAATCGGCCTTATAACCCCGATTCAAGATCACAACCTGATAATCTGCTTCCAATAAAGTCAAAGCTAATAGCTTAACTAGAGGGGTCTTACCTGTCCCTCCAACTGTAATATTACCAATACTGATCACTTTAGTAGCTAAGACCTCTTCTTTTTTTATTCCCCATTGATAGAACTTCCTTCTGATAAAAATACCTGCACCATAAATTTTAGAAAGTGCCTTTAATATAATTAACAAAATCTGAGCAACAATTCCTGTCTTATTTCCTTGAACTACTTCAAGTAAATACTCTTCTACTTCCATTTATTAATCACCTAGCATCTTTTCAGCAGCTTGACCTGCTTGATTAATTTTCTGTCCTAATAACTTTTGATATTTTTCAATTTCTAGAGTCGATAATTTGTCTTCTTTGATCTCTAATCCTGCTCCATAAACTAAAGCAGCTTTACTGAAAGGAGCAGGCAACCAGAAGCGATCCCAACTACCAAAGACCTTCTTTCTAGTATAGGAAACACCGATAGGTATTATTATACTATCCGTCTTCTGGGCCAAATAAACAACCCCTGGCTTGACTTGATGGATTGGCCCTCTTGGCCCATCAGGAGTAATGGCTATATGATTGCCTTGGCGCAGTTTTTTGACCAACTTTAGCAATGAACGAGCTCCACCACGAGAGGTAGAGCCACGTACTACATCCCAACCTAACTTCTGCAGTAACCGAGAAATATACTCTCCATCACGACTTTGACTGGCCAAAGCAACATAGCCTTGGTTACGAAGATGGTAACTAGGTAGCCATAACTGTCCATGCCAGGGAGCGAAAATAATTGATTTATCACCAGCTAGTAATTTATTTACTCTCTCTGCACCTTGAACCGCTAAACTAAGGCTTGAATTGATCACTTTAGCTAATAGTAATGCCACGTTAGGGATTAATTTTAACTTTAACTGCTCCTTCATTTTGTCACCTACCTTTATCGGTGTACAGTGAACAGTTGACGGTTGACAACGGTTGACAGTGGATAGAAAAAATCTAAGAGCAGATTTTTTCATCACGAAGGGTTTAAAGAACCCGAAGGAAAGACCTTAAAAAACATAAGATCAAAAATACAGCTCACTCTAAACCTGTAAAATTAAAATATTTTAGCAGGTTTTATTTTTAAGATTTTGATCTTTAACTGTAAACTGTACACTGTCAACTGTAAACTATTACTTATTAAACTGCACATCATATAGATTACAATAGACTCCATCTTCCTCTAGCAACTCCTGGTGAGTACCAACCTCAACTATTCTTCCTTCTTCCATCACTACAATCTGATCAGCATCTAAGATAGTCGATAAGCGATGGGCAATCACAAAGGTTGTCCGCTCTTCCATTAAGCGATCTAATGCCTCTTGAACCAAAGCCTCTGATTCTGTATCTAAAGCAGAGGTCGCTTCATCCAAGATTAAGATCTGGGGATCTTTTAAGATTGCTCGAGCAATAGCAATCCGTTGCTTTTGGCCCCCTGATAATCCACTACCACGCTCTCCAATTTCAGTCTGATAACCTTGTGGCAACTCCAAGATAAAGTCATGGGCATTGGCAGCTTGAGCAGCCTTGATTACCTCTTGCTCACTGGCTTCTAAATTACCATACAGAATATTTTCTTTAATTGTTCCACCAAATAAGACCGTCTCTTGGGGAACAATTCCCATCTTATCTCGTAATGAGCCTAACTTGATCTTTTTGATATCGATGCCATCCAATTTAATTCGTCCAGCCTCAGGATCATAAAAGCGAGGTACTAAATTAACTAAGGTCGATTTTCCAGCCCCACTAGGGCCAACTAAAGCTACCATCTGTCCTGGTTTGGCCCGCAAGTTAATCTTATCCAAAGCCAATTCATCATCATAACTGAAACTGACACCTTCAAACTCAATCGTACCCTCTATCTCATCTATTTCTTGAGCAGCTTCATGATCTTGAATAGTAGGCTCAAAATCCATAAATTCAAAGATTCGTTCTGCAGCAGCTAAGGCCCGTTGAATAGTTCCTGATAACTTGGTTAACTTTCGTAGTGGAGTAGTCAAATATAATAATAAGGTAAAAAATCCTGTTAATTCACCAGGACTCATCTGCCCCACCATAACCTGGCGACCTCCATACCACAGAACAACGATAAAGGATATCTCAGCTAGAAATTCAGTGACTGGAGATAGTACAGCTTTTAACTGCGAATGTTTCATATTGGCCCGGAAGTTACCATAGTTTAGCTCTTCAAATCGTTGATATTCATAATCTTCACGCTGGAATGATTTAACGACCCGCACTCCACTGATCGTCTCCTGTAAGATATCAGATACATCAGCAATCTTGACCTGGGCCCTCTTACTGACCTTTCTAAGCCGACGATTAAAGTAATCAATAATATAACCGATTAAAGGAAAGAGAATAAATGCAAAAGCACTTAGCCGCCAATTATCATAAAATAATTTCCCTACTCCACCAATCACTTGAAATACATAACTGAAGATCCCAATCGCTCCAGAAACAATAGCCCCCTCTAAGATTCCTACATCATTGGTCACCCGCGACATAATTCTTCCTGTCTTATGCTTAGCATAAAAATCTAATGATAAGTTTTGCAAGTTATAATAGAGATCATTTCTTAAATCCTTAACTACATTTTGTGAAACATAAGCGGTTAAATACTTCTCACCGTAATAAAAGATAGCCCGTGAGAAGAAGATAAAGAAGATCACTACGATCAATAAATTAAGATCTGCCATCCCAGCTTCCTGCTGATAAAGACTACCAATGATTGCATCCATAAATCTACCAAACTGCTCAAAAAAGAAGATCGAGACTGCCGCATTCAATAACATACAAATAATTCCTAGTACTAACCGCCCTTTATATGGTTTCAAGTACTTTAAAACCCTTTTAGCTAGTTCCATTACTAATACCCCCTGTAGCTAAAACTAAGTTAGCTACTCGTTTAATTGCTCCTTCAGCTCCTAATCGTTCGACTACTTCATCTAATTGCTCTTTGATCTCTTCTTGTTTAGAGTTAGAATTTAGAATCTTTAAAGCCTGATCTGCTATCTTCTCTCCAGTTACAGCTCCTTGTAATAACTCAGGTACAATCTCTTCTTCAGCAATAACATTAGGCAATCCAACATAAGGTATCTTAACTAATAACTTTCCTAATAGATAAGTAATCAGCGATGTCTTATAGATAATTACCAGCGGTGTTTTAAAGCAGGCGGCTTCTAAAGTAGCTGTTCCTGATGCAGTCAGCACTAAAGCAGCCACCTTCATTACTTGATAAGATTGTCCAGTAATCAACTCAACGTCTAAATCATGCCGCTTAATTTCTGCTTCCAGATCAGAATTAGTAATTGTATCTGCTACTGGTAATAAAAACTTAAGTTCTCCTTGATAATCTTCTTCTAGTTGGTAAGCTGCTTCTAACATCGGTTCTAATAATTGCTCGATCTCCTGTTGCCTACTACCAGGTAAGAGACCAACTATCGTCTGCTCAGAAGATAGATTATACTTTCGACGAAATTCTGTAGTATCCAAATCAGGATTAACAATATCCAAGATCGGATGTCCCACAAATTCTACTTCAGCTCCTGCCTGACGATAAACTTCCTCTTCCATCGGAAAGACAGAAGCAATTGTAACATCACGCTTAGCCATCTTCTTGGCCCGCCATTGACCCCAGACCCAAGCTGAAGGCGCAAAATAATTAACTGCAGGAATCCCACATCTTTGAGCTACTTTGGCTACCTTCATATTAAAGCCTGAATAATCAACCAACAAGATCACTGCTGGTTCTTCCTCTTTCATTACCTGTTCTAATTTATCGAGGATCCGATACATCAACCTCAAGTGCTTAACTGCTTCTACAAAGCCAATCGTACTCAATTTAGTAGGATCATATACCAACTCTACTCCAGCTTCAGCCATCCGTTGGCCCCCCATACCGATAAATTCTAACTCAGGGTTTAACTTCTTTAACTCTTCAATGACCCTAGCAGCATGCATATCACCAGAAGCTTCTCCTGCTACCACCATTATCTTTTCCATTAAATCACCAACTTCTAAAATTCAGTGTACAGTTTACGGTTTACAGTTGACAGTTAAAACCATTAAAAACTTAAATCAAAATCACTCTAAACCTGCCAACATAAGGCATTTCAGAGGTCTTAATTTTTTAAGGTTTTGATCTTAACTGTAAACTGTTCACTGTACACTGTCAACTCAATTATGTGTCACAAAGTGACACATAATTGTAATAAAGTTTCACTTCAAAGCTCTATAATACCAAAAATCGTCTTCTGTTAACGCGAATAAATTGATAGTTAAATTTTAGACTATCATTCTTTTAAGCTCTTGATCTTTAATTGTACATTGTAAATTATAAACTGTAAATTTGTTTTAAGCCCTTAACTTTAACTATTCAATATTAAATATTCAATATTCAATATTCAATATTAAATGCTCTTACTCTATCGCTACGATTGGAATCTTGGCTTCCTCTGCTCGCTTAATAAATTCCTCTTGCTTCACAATAAAGGTCTCACCAGCTTCAATCACCAATCCTGCTGCATCGACCTTGATCAAATTCTCTAATGTTTCTATACCTACCGTCGGAATATCAAATCGCTGATCCTGCTTGGGCTTACTGACTTTAGCTACAACTACTTCACCTTGGCCCAGCTTACCCCCACGCAAGATAGCTTGATCAGTTCCTTCTATCGCTTCTACAGCCATCACTGCTCCATCTTTGACAACTACTGTCTGTCCAATATCTAATCGACCAATCTCTTTGGCTTGTCTAAAACCCAATTTCATATCTTCCCAAACCTCTGCTCCAGGCTCAATCTCAGTTAGGACTCCCGGCTGAGGAAATAGATCAGCTATAAACTTGGTCTGATCACTGACTGCAATTCCTGCCTCAGCCAATCTATCTACAATCGCCAACATAATCGCATCATCATTCTTCTCATCCAGTCGGGCCAACAGCTGTTTGAACTCTTGATCTAATTCAATCCCCTGAAAGAGTAACTCCTTAGTTACCTTGCCTAACATCACAACCTCTTCTACCTCTTCATCCTGTAAAGTAGTGATAATCTCTCTTAATTGGCCCACATTAATCTGATATAACTCATCTACAGCCTTGTCCAACTCATCACTTATCGCTTCTGGAGTAACAGTAATTCCCACTAGCTCTATTCCCTGAGCAACAGCCGCTTGCGCAAATAAGACGGGCAAATTACCATCACCTGCTATCAAACCTAATTTAGCCATACCTAACCCCCTCAGTGAAACATTTAACATCTAATATTTAACATTTAATAGTTGAAATTCAAAGCCTTAAAATATATAATTTCTTTCAAGTGATTTCAAACTATTCATCATTCAATATTAAATATTCAATACTCTTTATTATTCATTATTCAATATTAAATATTCAATGCTTTACCGGCAGATGCCACGTTGAGCATTACGTAAAAATCTTAAGAAATGCTCGACCATAGGACTGCTATCCAATTCCTGATCCATCTTTTCGATTGCTTGTGACATATTTAAATTAGAGCGATAAAGAATCTTATATGCCCGTTTAATCTTCCGCCTTAATTCAGGTTCAACTCCATTTCTTCTTAAACCTACAACATTGATCCCACTGACACTGGCTGGATGTCCATCAACCAAGACATAAGGTGGTACATCCTTGACTACCTTAGAGCCAGCACCTACCATAGACATCTTACCAATTCTTACAAATTGATGAATCCCAGTTAAACCAGCAATTACTGCTGAATCCTCAACAATTACATGTCCTGCCAGGTTAGCAGCATTGGACATAATAATATTATTTCCTAATTGACAATCATGAGCCACATGGCAGTAAGCCATAATCAAATTATCATTACCAATCCTAGTTATTCCACCACCTGCTTCAGTTCCACGATGAATTGTAGTAAATTCCCGAATTTTATTTCCATCACCAATTTCTAAGTAGCTCTCTTCCCCTTTAAACTTCAAATCCTGTGGTTCTTGACCGATTGACGCCCCATTAAAGATCTTATTATTATTACCTATTTTAGTCCAACCTTTAATTACAGCATGTGCCCCAATTTCAGTTCCTGAATCGATCTTTACATTCTCTCCAATTACAGCATACGGGCCAATTTCAACATCTTTGGCAATCTCTGCTCCAGCTTCAATTACGGCTGTCTCATGGATGTTATTGAGACGTACAACATTATTATTCATTATTTATCCCCCTACCTAATTATTTATCTTGAATTGCACAGGTTAATGTTGCTTCAGTTACTACTTCCTCGTCAACAAAAGCTTTAGCTTCTACTTTACCCACTGCACCTCTTAATTTAACGATCTCAACCTCAATAATCAATTGATCTCCAGGTTGGACTGGTTTTCTAAATCTAGCATTATCAATTCTAGCAAAGTAAGGCACCTTCTCTTCAGGCTTATCTACTGATTTTAATAGACCAACACCAGCAACTTGAGCCATTGCCTCTAAAATTAGAACACCAGGCATGATTGGATGTCCTGGAAAATGACCATTAAAGAATTCTTCATTCGTTGTTACATTCTTCAGCCCAACTACTTTTTCTCCTTCTACAACCTCCAAAATTCGATCAACCAATAAAAATGGATATCTATGTGGTAAAACTTCCTTGATTTCAGTAATATCTAACATGATAACTCCTCCTTAGTAATTACTCCTTTTATTCTTTTAGCTAACTCAAAATTCAATTCATGTCCAGACCTAATAGCTATAATATGGCCCCTGAACTCTGGTACCAACTTCATATCCCCTACAATATCCAAAATTTTATGCCTTGCAATCTCATCATTAAAGCGTAATTGATTAATGGGACCATCCTCAGCAATCAAGATAGCATTATCAAGGCTACCTCCTAAAGCTAGACCTGCCTCTTGTAACTTCTCTACCTCATGAGCAAACCCAAAAGTTCGTGCTGAACTAACCTCTTCATTAAATACTTCTTCAGAAATAATAAATTCAGCAAACTGATCACCTAGCCCTTGATAATTACTAACAAAGGTATAACTGATCTTGAATTGATCACTGGGTAATATAGTCAAATACTGTTCACCTTTTCTCACATATAGCGGCTGATCAAATTGATAAATTGTTACTTCTTGCTCTTGCTCTTCAATCCCAACCTCCTGTAAAAGTTGACAAAATACCTTAGCACTCCCATCAGTAATTGGAGGCTCATTAGCATCTATTTCGATCAATAGATTATCTATCTGTAGAGCATTCAGGGCTGCTAAAAAGTGTTCTACAGTATTGATCTGCCACTTATCAGTCCCTAATGTAGTACATCGTGTAGTTGAATGTACATTTTCTACAGTTGCTACTAACTCTGGTTGTTCTGGTAGATCAACTCTCTTAAATTTAATCCCTTGATCGACCGGTAAAGGTTTACAAGCAATCGTTACATCTTCACCAGTATGAAGACCCGTTCCCGTATAACTAAATTCTTTCTTGATTGTCTGCTGTTTCCTTAGCAACCTACTTCCTCCTTTTAAACTCTTTACTAATTCAATAAAGCTCAACATTTTCCTGCTTGTTGACCTAACTTTAATAATATTCCAGTAACTTTTTATACTTTTGACCGACTTCAGATTGGGGAGCAACAAAGATCTCAGCAGGACTCCCCTGCTCTACAATCCTACCTTGATCCATCAATAAGATCAGATCAGCAACCTGTAAAGCAAAGGAGACCTCATGAGTTACAATAATAATTGCTGTATCCTGTAAGTCAGTTAACTCTTCAATAACCTCTAATACCTCTCTAACCAAAATTGGATCTAAAGAAGCAGTCGGTTCATCTAGTAATAATAAACTGGGATCGATCATTAGTGCACGGGCAATTCCTACACGTTGTTTTTGGCCTCCACTTAACTGCTTAATAGAACTAGTAGCTTTTTCTGCTAACTTGACTTTTTCTAAGACCTGCAATGCTTTCTGCTCTAACTCCTGCTCACAAGCTTCAACCTCAGTCTTAATCACAGGCAAGATAATATTCTCTAGTACTGTCAAGCGCTCAATTAAGTTAAACTTTTGAAATACAAAGCCAATCTCTTTTCTTAATGACAACAACTGTTGTTCAGACAGCTCTAAAACTGGAACTCCTTTAAAGATAATCTCTCCACCATCAGGCTCAGTCAAGCGATTAATACAGCGAATAGTTGTCGATTTACCACAACCACTTGGCCCCATAATCGCAACAGTCTCTCCTTTATTCACCTTAAAATCGACCCCAGTTAAGACTTGAGTTGAACCATAACTTTTGATTAGGTTATTGACTTGTAACATAGCTTCCTCCATTAAAAATAGACCTTCCTCTTATTTAGTAATTTCAACAGCCCCGGCTTACTGGTAGGAATTATAATTTCCTGCATAATTTGAGCATAATTAAAACCAAAGGCTTGACCTGCTCTAAATTCATCCTGTGAAATTTCATTCATCGCTTTAGCTTTCTTAGCTGCTATAATCCCTAATACTCCACCGACTAAAAAACTGATATAGAAAGGAATATATGGTATTTCAGCTCCAGTTAAATAAAAGGTAGTCCCTAATAAACTGGCCCCGGTTAAACACCCATAACAACTACCTAAATCAATCCACTGCTTTTTATTCTGATCCCTTTCAATCAATCTAATAGCATTAATTAGTAAGGTTTGATCAAACAACAAAAAGAATAAAATAGAAATTATCGCAGTTAAAGCCATCAATAAGGTCTTAACTTCACTCAGAATCTGATAAATCTGTCCTCTCAGATCAGGATTGATAATCGCTACTTGCGAAGTATAAGATGATAATCCAGCTCCTAACTGCTGCTCAACTATAGCTTCAACACCTTCTAATTCAGCTTCAGCAGGTACTAATAAAGAGAGCTCTGCTCCAGGAATAACACTTCCTGCCAGGTGCTGATCTATCAAATCAATACTATCGGTAATCTCTTCATCCCTTAGTTTTGGTAAAGCTTGCTGAATATATTCTAATTCTTCAACAATTGCTTCAAAATCCAATCTCTGTAAACTGGCTACCTCTTCTTCTAATTCAACTAAATCAAGTGCTAGAGATTGCTGCTGCACCTCGTTTAGTTCAGCAAATAGATCTCCATCTGTCAAATCAGCTACTAACTCTTGAGCTCGTTCTTCATCCCCAGCTTCTAAATTAGCTAATACCTGATTAACTGTTGTAACATCCTCTTGCCAGGAAGTCACTTCAGTCAATAAGGGATTATAATTATTAATAACTTCTATAATTTCAGCTGTATTTTGATCGATTCTACTTTCTAATTCAGCCAAATTAGCTATTAACTCTTCTAACTGCTGCCGATAAGGACTTGTTGGCTCTAAGTTATTACTCTGCATTCTCAATTCAGCTTGCGTTGTCACTAAAAAATCCTGAAATTCGATAATTAAGCTTTGAGCATAATTTAATCTATTAATTAAAGTAACTAAGTTATCTAAGTTATCTTCTAAGCTCTGCAAAGTAGTTTGAAGTTGTCCAATCTCAAACTCTCCTTGTCCAAACCCATCTAATCTAGTAGTCAAATGATTAATCTCTTCTACTGTTTCGGTTAAGTGTCCAAAGGCAGTAATAACCTCCATCAGTTCCGTTAATAGATTATCAGTTCTAGCAAAAATCTGATCCAATTGGGGAACCAACTTAGACATCTGCTCTACGGCATAAGCTAATTCTTGACGAGGGTTACTAATTTGTAGACTTCCTGCTTTGGCCCCTAACTTGCCATCCGCTAGCTGGTAAGCATTCTCCCCTAAGAGCTCAGTACTATCTCCTGCAGTTATAACTGCTCAGGCCAACTGACCATCCAGTTCAGTTAATCGCAACATAACCTGTTCTTGATCTTGGGCTGGAATAGCAAGTTGATCCCCTACCTCTAAATCAGCTTCATCTGCCAACTCAATCTCAACTACAGTGGCATAACTACTTAAAAAGTTTTTCATTTCGCTCATCGTCTTGACTAAAGAATCCAAGTCACTAAAATCTGTCTTCGTAATATTTTCAGCCTCAACTTGATATTCTTCATTAACTGCTCCTGCCAATTGATCACCTAAAGCCAATAAATCATCCGCCTGTTGATCAAATGGAAACCGGACTGTCAAGACCTGATATTCTGCCATTAAATCCTCCACTTCTTCTTGCACGGAGGGTAATAATTCAGCATCTGTTACAATAACTTCTAATTTATCACCCTCAATAAAAGTAAAATCAACCCCTGATAAAGCCTCAATTTGCTCCTGTAAAAATTGACCACTGTCCGCTTGTAAACCTTGGACTGTAAGCCGTGGTTCAGTCATCAGTGATAAATTATTATACCCCGGTATACCTTGAAAATAGTCATTCACCTGGGTATAGATCTCTTGATTTTGATATTGATCATCTAACCTAATGAAAAAATTAGTCTTTCCTGCCAACTCAATCCCTGTAACCAATTCAGAACCATCTAATTTAGTATCAATTACCTCTTGTGCTTGACCTTCAGCCTCTTCCTTTAAATCTTTATCAACAATCAGTGCCAAATCATACTCTCCATAATCTCCAAGTAGTTCATTGACTGTATCTCCAAAATAAAAATCGGCTAAATTTCCTACAACTAATGAAAGTAATGTGCTAACAATAATCGTTACTATAAATAAAATAACGATATCTTTCCCAAAACCTGACTTCAGAAGAAGCATTTTTTTCACTCCTATCCTCCCCTATTATAACATTCAAGGAAAGGAGGAGTAAATAGCATCCTTCCTGTAATTAATGGATTAGGAGCAATTAATTACTTGGTTTTATAATAATTAAATAACCCCTTCTAAGATATTATAACAAAGCAAACCTTAACCTTAAAGCTCAAATTCCAATTTAACCTTCCCTGTAGCGTCAAAATCTCCTGTTTCTAGATCTATCACAACCTTCTTAGCCTGTAACCATTGATCATCTTCCCTAATTTCAACATTCTCTGTAATAATAATCTTATTTTTATCAGCTTGAGACTTCAACCTCTCACCAGTAATCTCCTGTCCATCATAGATTACAAATAGATTACCCTTAGCTAAGAGCTCATCAGTATCGGTCCAGATTTTAAGATAATCGGCTGTTAAATCTAGTTGTTTTCCTTCTTTTTCTGTTTTAAGCCGTACCTCATCCTCAGCAATTAATAGCTCTTCTTGCAATTTCAAGGTTAACTGTTGGCCCCAGATCTGAGCACCATCTATCTGCTCAAGATAAACATCGCCACTAAAGAAGAGTTCTTCTGTCTTACGGTTCATCTCCAATTGTTCAGCAGTTATCTCATCTGCTTGATAAGAGAAGTAGACATCGCCTGTAGCTAAATAAATCTCTTCTTCCTTCAAATAACGGAGCTGTTCAGACGTTAAGCTTCCTTCTTCTGCCTCAACAACAGATGTAACTAGTAATAACAATAATAAGATAATTACCAACTTATTCTTCATTACTGTCAGCCCCTTTAAAATTAAAAGTCATCTCTACCCCAGCTGTAAAATCAATTACCTCTGCTGTCAAATCAGCTGTCATCCCTCCAGCAGATAATTGGCCATCATTAAATAGATAGATTACTGGACTATCTGTTCTAAACTCTTCCTCTGCTGCTAACCAATCTAAATTCTCCGTCCTAATCTCTTGGCCCGTATTCTCTGTCAGTCTGACATTCCCTCTTAATTGTAGATCTTCACTCTGTTGATCATAGTTCAGACGATCTACAGCTAAATTATATCTAACTTGCTTCCCTTCAAAAAACTTTCCCTCCTCAACTTGATGAGCAATTATCTTCTCTTCTTCCTGCTCATCAGTAACTAAAGGTTCTATAACCTGCTCTAACTGCAGAGCCCATCTTCGCTCCCGATCTAAATAACTGACAATCCGTGCCTCTCTAATTTGATATTGATAATCAACTTGTTCTTCTTCTTCCTCAACTTCTAAGCAGACTACTAAACCACTAACCCCTAAAATTACTATAACCACTAGTAGATATAATTTAGTCCGTTTCATCGAGTAAACCTCCTAAATCTGTATCAAACAACATCCCTTCTCCTTCACTACTACCAAATCTGATCTCTTGTTCAGGAAAGGCTGTAATCTGATACTGTAGCCAGACTTCTTGATTGAGATGATCATAAGATAAGGTCAACTTACGACAATCAAGATCTCTTTCTATTGCTAAATTAGCAGTGCTAAACCGATCATTAGGTTGATCATAACTACTATTCAACTTGATATTCCACTGACCTGTTGTCCAATCTAAGCTATTATCCCATTTGAGCATTTCTAGATCATTCAGATCTAAACGAACCCCTGTTTGATAATTAAGATTATCCTGTTCTACTTTAAAAGTAGTAGCAAATTCCTTAAACTCCCTTTGATTTAAATCATAAGAGAGTATATTCTCTAGTTGATACTCTTCATTAAACTGATAGTTTAACCTCTGTTCTAGATCATCATACCGTTCGGTCAAAAAATCATACCCTGTTCTTAATTGAAATCTACTTCTACCTCGACGCCACAATAGTCTTTCTTCTAATTTATGCTTAGGATTATTATTAGAAAAACCAGAAGGTGCTTCTCCTTGTACAGTCCGGTAGCGATAACTCAGTCGGTTGGACCAATTATTACCTAAATCACTGAATAGAATTAGATCACTATCATAAGACCAATGAGCATAACCTTGATTATAGATATCTTGTTGAATACCTTGCTGATAATTAAGCCGATGAGCAGAACCTAACCTTAAATTATCCCGATAATTACCTTCCAAGTAACCATGTTGCTTGGTGTCTTCCCAGTCTACTTGGTAACGATTACTACCTCCTAGACCTACTTCGAAATTGTTCAAATAATTGACTCCTAATAGCTGAGCAGGGGCCAACGTCAGATCAAACTTAGGCAAATAGTAACTTTCAACTTCTTCAGTATCACCTTGCAAATCAGCTTCAACAGTCCAATCATAGGCCCGTTGATTCTCACTTACGCGGATAGCAGTATCATAGTCTCCATACTCATACTGCTCTTTAGTTTCATAGTCAAGATCTAATTCATAGTCAAGGAAGAGATTATTAGTAAAATAAGTCCGATAGTCAAGCTCTAAGCCATAACTATTCTTTTCTTCAGTATAACCATAATCAAGACCGAGTGCTAAACGATCATCATAAAAATCAGCTCTCAACTTATCAAAGTCAAGGCCTAGATTAAATTCATGTTGTTCACTTTGATCATGACTATAATCGATTGCAACTTGGTTGGCCCACTTATCAAATTCAAGAGATTGATCAAAATTCAGCTCAAACAATCTACCGTGCTGATAATTAGAATAGTGGTTTTGGTAGGCTAGATTAAAACTCCTTTCACCATTATCTAACTTCATCTTCCGATCAAGCTCTGTACTGACCCATGGCCCATCATCTTGCTCACGTTGGTCATCTTCTAGGTAAAGATAGAGATAAGACTGATCATCTTCTTGGGAGCGATAATAATGCTTAAATCCTCCAGCAAAGCCCATCTTACTGAAATAATCGATATATAACTGTCCAAAATCACCTGCGAATGCCGAACCGGGCCAACTCTCATAACCAGAGCCTAAATAATAATTATATGTAGTCTTAACAAACCAACCCCGCTGCCTGCTATAACCAGCCTGGGGATAAAATCCAGGCTCTTGCTCTCGTAATGGATAAACCATTACTGGTAGATAAAACAGAGGTAACTTCCCACTCATCTCCCAAAAGACAACATGCTTAGCCACAATCCTATCACCAGGATAAATCACTAATTCGTTGGCCTTAAAGTAATAATGAGACTCCTCACGATTACAGGTTGTAAAATAAGTATCTCTCGTTTCAATCTCTTCTGGATTATAATTAACTTCAGGACTCTCTAAATAAATCTGCTCTTCAATATTAGAAGCAATAACTATTCCTTCTCCTTCAACTAAAACTCCCTGCTTAGTTTCTAGATCATGCTCTAAGTACTTGGCCCTATATTGGCCATCTCCTTCTGTAATCTTGACTTCACCTGTAGCTACCAATTTATTCTGACCTAGATCTATTTCCATCTCAGTAGCTTCAATCTCCATCTCACCAGTCAGTAAATAAACAGAGCCGATAGCTTTAATCAACTGCTCTTCACGAAAATAAAGTACCTGATCAGCTTCAAGATTAACCTTTTCATCTGCTGCCAAAGTAGTTGGTGCAAAAAGTAGAATTATTATTAATATTAGATAAAATTTATAATTAACAGCTTTGATTATTGCTACCCCTTTCTAGGCTTTTAGTAATTAGTGACTGGTGACTAGTAATTGGTAAAATCCTTAAAGTTGAAACTAAATTGATATAAAGTGGCACTTTGCCACTTTATATCAGTGTACAGTTTACAGTGGACAGTGTACAATTAAGAACATTAAAACATTCAAATCAAAACCATTCTAAACCTTTAAGTATCAAGCTTTTTAGGGTTCTTAGGCTCTTAAACTTTTAAGGTTTTGATCTTAACTGTAAACTGTAAACCGTACACTGTCAACTCAATTATGTGTCACTTCCAGTGACACATAATTGTAATTTAGCTAAAATAATTCTCCCTCAACAACAGATAAACGCCCACCCCACCTACCAGTAGATTAGGAAACCAAACTGCTAAAAAAGGTTCAACAACTCCATTCCCACCTAACGAACGAAAGATAGAAACCACAGCAAAATAAATAAAGATAATAATAATACTGGCTATAATTCCAAACAGCCTACCCTTTTCAGAACCAACACTTAATGGAGCACCGACCAAGACAAAGATCAACGGTAAAATTGCTTCTGCTAATTTAAAATGATACTCGACCACCAATTGATTGGTATCAATCCCGGCTTCTGTAAATAAATCAATCTGTTCTCGTAACTGTTTGCGATTCATCTCACTTGGTTGCCTACTATCATATCGATAAAACTGTCTGAAATCCCGACCAACTTCTATTTCTAAACCTTTAAACACTTCCTCTTTAACCAAATAATCATCAGCATCCAGCTCACTAATTAATCCTTCTTCCAGCAACCAACTATCTTCTGTAAAGCTTCCTGCTTTAGCAGTAATTATCCGCTTCTCTTCTCCTTGCTGATAGATCATGACCCACTTTAATTGCTGCTCTTGATCATCAACTTCTCCAGCATAAAAATACTGCTCCTCTCCTCCTCTAAAGAGGAGATCGGTATAAACTCCTGACTCCTGATCTTGATAGATCTCTTCTTTTACTATCCGCTGGTAATTAGTATTGGCTTGAGGCACAACCCTTTCATTCAAACCATAAATTATAGAGCTAGCTACTATTGCTAGAACTAATAATGGATAAATTAAGCGAATAAAGCTGATCCCACCCATCTGTAAAGCACTCAGTTCATTATCCTTAACCAGCCGACCTAAAGATAAGATAGTAGCCAACAAGACTGCGATCGCAATACTTTGTACTATAATAGGAGGTAAACGATATGATAATAATCTAGCTACAAGCTGAAGTGGAACCTCTCTGATAATAATGAAATCAGTCAATTGAAATAGGTAACCACTCAACATCACTATCACCAGTGCAGCTAAAGAATAAAGAAAAGGCTTTAAGAATTCTAGCACCAGATATCGATCAACTATTTTTAATCCTTTCATAACCATCCCCACCCGATCGTTATTACATTTAATATTTAACATTTAATATTGAATAGTCTAAAAAACATATTTAATATTTAATATTTAATAGTTAAAACCATTAAATTTAAAGCTTAACTGATATATAGCTTAACTTCAATTGTCAACTATCAATTGTTACACAATATTCACTATTCAATATTCAATATTCAATGCTCTTTAAGTATTCAATGCTTTTTTATCGAAAAGTACTCTTCCTTGAAGATTAAATAGATTGCTACTCCTACAAAGATTAGATTGGGTAGCCAAGCTGCCAATAGTGGCGTCAACATCTGATTCCTTCCTAATGAACGAAAAAATGATACCAATAAATAATACAAAAACATAATCACAATACTACTTATCACTCCAAAGGCCTTGCCCTGCTTTGATTTTAAACTCAATGGTACCCCAAGCAGAACAAAGATTAAAGAAATAAAGACCTCAGCCAATTTCAAATGATAATCAACCAATAATGAACTGACATTTAAGCCACTTTCCTGAAAGAGCTCAATCTCCCTTCTCAGCTCAGCTCGACTCATCTCAGCAGTCGTCCGTTGTTGTCCATAAAATTCTCTTATTTCTTGATTTAGATTTATCTCCAACTCATCAAAGTCAGATTGATAGGTTACCTCTCCATCATCATTTAACTTATGGATCATCCCCTCTTCTAAATGCCAGATCTCCCCTGCGAAATAACCCTGCTCTGCTGTTATTAAACGAGGAAATCCTTCTTCCTCCATCTCATAAGCTATAATCTGCTCTAACCTCCCTTGCCGATTATCAACCTGTTGAATATAGAAGTATTTTTCATCTCCGCCTTCAAAGAAAGAGCCTTGTTGTAAATTAGGGGGCCCTTCTTCTAAAATAGTCTGTCTAACAATATTTTGGGCCCGATGGTTGGCCCATGGTACAACCTGTTGGCTGACTAAATAATTAACTACACAGATAATCATAGCTAATAAGAATAAAGGGGCCAACAACCTTTGCAAGCTGGCCCCTCCCATTCTTAAAGCAGTCAATTCATTATTCTTAACCAGTTGACTCATTGCAAGTAAGGTAGCAAACAAGACAGAAATAGCTAAACTTTCCACCACAATATCTGGAATTTTATATAATAACAGTTCCACAATTCGCAAGATAGCAACCCTTTTAACGATAATTAAATCGGTTAACTCAAATAGATAATTACTGATTAAGATCACAGTCAAAATAGAGATTGAGAGTAAAAAGGGCTTTAAAAACTCTGCTAGTAGATACCGATCAATTATCTGGGGTTTTAATTTTAACACACCACCACCTCTTTATCTTAATTTCTTTCCTTTCTGATAGTAACTACTCCCACATCCAACCCCTCTGGAACTGTCAACAGAAGCTGTAAGTCAGAGTTTTGACCATATAATCTCAAGTACTGAACTCCATTCTCCTTAATTGATAACTGTCCAGTATAATCATCATCAACTTCCAACATTTCAGGCTTTCTAACCAAGTCAAAAGATTGATAATTATAGACTGAGCTATCAACTCTAACAACTTGATCTGTAACATTAGTCGTTAACCAATTTAGAAAGATCTGCTCTAACTCTAAACCAGTCTCTTGAACGATGACTTGCTGTGGACTCTCTTGAGCTGTCATAATTGCAGTTAATAGCTCAATTCCATACTGTTCGTATAGATAAGTAGTAAACAGGCCTACTCCACCCAAATAAGGGATGCTCAATTGATCACCTATCACAGCAATCTCATCAGTCAACATAAAGTAACCAGGATGAGCAGTTGATTGACTATAAACCCAATCATTTCCTCCATCCCACGACCAACCTTCTTGACCAGAATCGATATACCCTGTTAACTTTTCAGCCAGTTTAGCCAATCCTTCATTGATCCAAATATCATCTACCTGTCGATTAGCAGCCAGCTTTTGATTATAAAAGATCAGATGTTGAAATTGATGGGCCAACGTTGGATATAAATTCCTCCCCGTCCCCTTTTCTAGATTAAGATAAACCAAATCATTAAAGTTAGTCTCTTCAACATCCCGACGCAGATCATCAGGATAAAAGAAGCCTGACGTATTAGGATTATTGAATTTGGTTAATAGAACCATAATCTTTTCATTATTATCTACATCAGATGGTTGTCCAAATTTTTCAGTCAAGGTCGGATAAATATTGGTATCAAACTCCTCAACCAACCGATCAACTGTATTAAGTTCAAGATCAGCTCGCTTATCGACAAAGACATAAATATGCTCTCCTGCCCCTACCATCTTCGCCGTTACAATCGATTTCTCTTTATCGGTCGGATTGATCAGATTAGGCACATAAAAATCTTCCGTCTCATAGAAGCTATATTCTTTTGTTGTAGTCCTTTGCTCTAATTGCTGATAATCATTATCCTCAATCAGCTCCATCTCCTTGGCCCTGATCTGATCTTCAACCCCTTCTTCAGATTGGGAAATAAAATCTGGTCTAGAATCATTAATTTCAACTCGCTCCCGTTCACCAAAATAATTATAATAAACTAGATCAAGAGTAAAGTCATGTTTTTTACCAGTAGTTGATTCAACATCCAACGGACTGACAGCTACTATCACTTCTTCATCACTTTTCAACCCTTTAATATCGATTACTTGTTCATCGGTTGACCTTACAATCTCTTGTTCTATCTTTCCTCCCTTTAAAGTAACACTCTTAGCAACCTCTTCACCTGTCAGCTCTAGCTCTTGCTCTACAGGCTGATAAGTATCTTGACTAACATTAAGTATGTACTCTCCTGGTGGTACCTCTAAAAACTCAACCTGCCCACCCTGCTCAGAACGAACCACACGCTCATCTTCTAATAAAACTGCCTTAGCATCTATGCAATTACCATTGATATCCTTAATCTCCAACTTAAGATCGGTCGGCTTAAGCTCATCTACTTCTTTTTCTTTTAAATTTATCTCTGTAAAAACTATCGGTTCATCAGCAATTATGATATCGGATTCAAAACTCTGATATCCTTCCTTACTAACTTGTAATAGATACTCTCCTGCTTCTAAATCAGTAAAATGGAATAGCTCTCCTGTTTCCGACTCAACTACTTCTCCATCTTGGAGTAGTTCAACAGTAGCATCCTCAGGATTGATCACCTCCAAGTAGATTTCTCCAGCTTCTAACTCATCTTCCCCTCTACAACCTACTAATAATCCTAAAATTAATACTAAAGAAACAATCATCAGTACTCTATGATTAAATCGCACCTTCATCAGTTTCACCCTTTCTCCCTAAAATTTTGATCTTAATTATTATATTAGACATCACTCATCAATTTACCTCTATTGATCAATTTCATAATAATGGAACTATATTGATATTTAGTGGCACTTTGCCACTAAATATCAGTGTACAGTTTACAGTGAACAGTGTACAGTTAAAAAACTTT
>NZ_JALKBX010000002.1 GCF_023227745.1 Natroniella acetigena
GGTTTCACACACCGTACTGGCTAAAACAGCATGGATAGGATTTCCACCTATTGTTTATTGCATCTACAAGGCACACATCAAAAAACACCGCCAGTAACAGGCGGTGTTTAACTCTATTCAATAACTGGTTTTAATTTAATATTATTACCTGGTTGATAACTACTTAACAAATAGTCATTCGGATTTGAACTAATAACTCTGACAACTTCCCCTGATTGCATTGAGTTCATCTTAACTTCTACTGTAACTCCATCAATTTCGACTTCTAATAATTGATCTTTTTTTATCTCTTCCTCCGCTAAAAACTCAGGATCTATAACAGAATAATTCATTATTCTTCCTCCCCTAAAGCTTCAATTACACCTTGCCGGGGCTTGATTCCCATTTGTTGCTGTTGTTGATTATTATTTTGCATCTGTTGTTGGTTAGTTTGCTGATTACTCTGTTGCTCATCAGGCATTAAGGATTTTAATTTATTAATTGCTTGTGATAATCCTCCCACTTCATTGATAATTCCTTCATTAACAGCATCATCACCAATTAAGACTGTTCCTACATCTCTGACCAATTCTCCAGTCTCAAACATTAACTCCTTAAATCTTTCCTCTGTAATATCAGAGTTTTTAGAAACAAACTTAATAATTCTTTCTTGCATCTTATCTAGATAATCATAAGTCTGTGGTACTCCAATTACTTTTCCTGTCAGTCGGATTGGATGAACGATCATTGTTGCTGTTTCAGCTATAAAGGAATAATCGGTTGAGGCAGCAATTGGTACCCCAATACTATGCCCCCCACCTAATACTAAGGAAACTGTTGGCTTTGACAAACTAGCAAGCATTTCTGAAATAGCTAAGCCTGCTTCTATATCTCCTCCAACTGTATTGAGGTTAACTATTACTCCCTTTATATTAGGATTCTGCTCAATTGCAGTCAACTGAGGAATTAAGTGTTCATACTTAGTAGTCTTATTTTTAGGAGATAAAACACGATGCCCTTCAATTTGACCTACAATTGTCAACGCATGTATATCAGTATTAATTTGTTGTGGAATATTTGTCTGACCTAATTGTTTTAATATTTGTAACTGCTCTTGCATTTTCTTCTGTTGATCTTCATCTTGACCCTGAGTAGGCTGGTTAGGTTGAGTAGTTGCTGGATTAGGAGAAATATCTTGTTCTTTGATTTCTTGATCCATTCTTTATCTCACTCCTTTTTATTCTTACTAGTTAGTATGATAAAATAAGTATTTAATATTCATTTTTAAACAAAATAAAAAGTTGCCTGCGGCAACTCAGCTTAAGCCTAAGATTAAGTTTAAGTAAAACCAATAAAAAAAGTTATTCATAAAATCTGTAAAGTATAATTTCCTTAATAATAAAATAAACATCGCAGAAGTTACTTCTGCGATGTTTATAAATCGTTCAAATTCTAAAAATATTATACTGTTTAAACTTCCATAATAATCGGTAAAATCATTGGTTTTCTTCTGATTTTATTGTATAAATAACTATTTAACGCATTCTTAATTTCAGATTTTAAAACAGACCACTCAGTAATATTATTTTCTTCACATTCTTTAAGGGCTTTTTCTACTTTTCTAGTAGCATCCTCAATTAATTTTTCAGATTCCCTAATATAAACAAAACCACGTGAAATAATGTCAGGACCAGATAAAACTTTACCTTGGCTATTGATAGTAACAACAACCATCAAAATACCATTTTCAGATAAAACCCTTCTATCCCGCAGAACAATATTACCTACATCTCCAACTCCTAAACCATCGATCAATACTCTTCCAGCTTTAACACTACCGGTTATTCGCCCTTCTTCAGGCGTCAACTCAATCTTATCCCCTAGATCAGGAATAAAAATGTTTTCCATAGGAACCCCTACAGTTTCAGCTAGTTTTGCATGTAAATGTAAATGTCTGTACTCTCCATGTACTGGAAAGAAGTATTTAGGTTTAGTTAAATTTAGCATTAACTTAAGTTCTTCTTGACTTGCATGTCCAGAAACGTGAACTCCAGAAACAGCTTCATAAATTACATTTGCTCCTTGTTTAAATAACTGATTGATTGTTCGACCAACTGCTTTAACGTTTCCAGGAATAGCAGTCGCAGAAACAATAACCGTATCTCCTTTGTTAATACTAATTTGACGATGATCACCTCTAGCTATCCGTGTCAATGCAGCACGTGGTTCACCTTGACTTCCTGTTGTTAATAATACTACTTTATGATCAGATAATTTTCTTACTTCATGTAAGTCAATTAACATCCCTTCAGGAATATCCAAATAACCTAAATCCTTAGCAATTTGAACATTATTTAACATACTCCGACCACTTAGAGCAACCTTACGGTTATACTTCACCGCTGCATCAAAAACCTGTTGAATTCGATTAATATTAGAAGCAAAACTAGCTACAATAATCTTGTGCTCTGCTTCATCATAAATTTCATCTATCGTCTTTTTAACCTCCCTTTCTGACATCGTAAAACCTTCACGTTCCACATTAGTACTATCAGAAAACAAAGCTAAAACTCCTTCATTCCCTAGCTCAGCTAGCTTATGTAGATCAGCCATTTTACCATCAATTGGTGTCTGATCAAACTTAAAATCACTAGCATATACAAGTGCTCCAGCTGGAGTGTGAACAGCTAATGCACAAGCATCCTGAATACTATGATTAACCCGAATGAATTCAACCTTAAAAGAACCAACTTGGGCTGAATGCCCTGGATAAACATGCTTTAAATAAGAGTTTGAAAGTAAATTATGTGATTCAAGCTTCCCTCTCAATAACCCTAAAGTTAATTTGGTTCCATAAATTGGAACATTAACCTTTTTTAATAAATAAGGAATTGATCCTATATGATCCTCATGACCGTGAGTTAAAACAACTCCCTTTATCTTCTCCCGATTCTCAAATAAATAAGACATATCTGGAATAACTAAATCTATCCCATATAGATCATCTTCAGGAAACTTCACCCCAGAGTCTATAATTAGTATCTCATCATTTGCTTCGACTGCCATCATGTTTTTTCCTATTTCTCCTATTCCTCCTAGAGGAACGACTGTAACTGACTCTATTTTATTGTTTGACATCTAATTAACACACACCTCCAAATTAATAAGTTATTTTTTATCTAACATTAAAAAATTTATAATTTAACGTAATCTTAATTAATAACCGTCTTGATTAAAATCTAACCGAAACTCCACAGTATAATACTCTAATTCATATTATAAATGATTTCCCGAGTAAATACAAGTAAGATTGTCCTAATTTATAAAATTTCGAAGAACTAGCATCTAAGTAAGGACTAATTAAGTAAGGTCACCCTTAAGGGTGACCTTACTTAATTTATCATTTTTATAAATTTAAATCAAATTATATTCTGTTAAAACTTCTTTTAACTCAACTTCTAATTGATTACTCAACTCATTTAACGGTGGTCTCAATCTACCTGCTGGTTGACCTATTAAAGCCAAAGCAGTTTTCACAGGAATTGGATTGGTTGTAGTAAACATAGTCTTAAATAATTTATTAAGTTCTTCATTTTTTTGAGCAGCCTCTTCTATTTTACCAGCTTTAAAAGCTGTAACCATCTCTTTAATCTGATCACCCACTAAATGAGCTGCTACACTAACCACACCAGACCCACCAATTGACAGTAAAGGTAATGTCAAGATATCTTCTCCACTATATATTTCAAAATCATCAGCAGTCATTCTACGAATCATAATTGCCTGATCTACATCACCACTTGCTTCTTTAATTGCAACTATATTATCAATCTCAGATAATTTAGCTACTGTTTCAGGTTCAATATTTCTCCCTGTTCTTCCTGGTACGTTATAAAGCATCACAGGTAAACTAGTTACAGCAGCAATCGACTTAAAATGTTCATAGAGCCCATCTTGAGGAGGTTTATTATAATATGGTGTTACTAACATAACACCATCTACACCTATCTGCTCTGCTTTTTTAGTAAGCTCAATACTGTCCTGTGTTGAATAAGAACCTGTTCCTGCTATTATAGTAGTTTGATCACCTACAGCGTTAATAATAACTTCTAATAATTCTATCTTTTCTTCTACCTTTAAGGTAGGTACTTCTCCTGTTGTTCCTAATACAACTAAACCATCTGAACCATTATTAATTAAATACTCTGCTAATTCAACAGCTCCTTCATAATCCACAGTTAAATCATCACTAAAAGGAGTTATCATTGCTGTTAACACTTCACCAAAACCCATATTTACAAACACCTCCAAATTTTAATCGCCTAAACTAAAATAATCATGTAATGCACATATACTTTTTTCTTCATCTTCTTTCTTAATTAAACAAGAAATTGTAGTATGTGAATCTGTCGTTTGATAAATTGAGACTTCTTGCTCAGTTAAAGCTTCAACTACTCGAGCCATTACTCCAGGTACCCCTACCATTCCAGCCCCTACAATTGAAATCTTAACAAAGTTTTGTAATAATTCATAGTGATAACTCTCTTCTTCTAATAATTCAGAAGCTAATTCTACACTCTCATTATTAATCATAAAAGTAATCAGATCAGGTCTAACATTAATAAAATCCACACTTATTCCTTCTTCAGCTAATGTTCTAAAACATCCTAATGCAGTAGCATCTTCCTGTTTTGCTCTTGGAAAAATCTTAATTAAATCTAAATTAGTTCTACTGGTAATTCCTGTCACTATTTTGTCCCCTTTAATCTCTATCTCATCTTGCTCAAAAACATTGGAAATTACAGTTCCTTGAGCATCACTAAAGGTAGAACGAATTATTATTGGAACTCTTTCCCTTTTAGATATTTCTGCTGCACGAGGGTGGATAACTCTTGCCCCTTGATAAGCTAATTCACATGCTTCATTATAAGTAACATGCTTTAAAGTTTTAGCATTAGGAACTATTTTAGGATCCGCTGTCATTACCCCTTCAACATCTGTATAAATCTCTACCATTTCTGCATGTAAGGCAGCTCCTAAAGCACAAGCTGTTGTATCAGAACCACCTCGACCTAAAGTCGTAATTTCTCCATCTTCTGAAACCCCTTGAAATCCAGCTATAACCGGAATTTCATCTTCATCTAGAACCTCTAATATATTACCAGATTTAACCTCTTTAATTCGGGTATCACCAAAGTTGTCATCAGTTAGAATGCCAGCTTGAGCCCCAGTCAATGGTTTAGCCTCATACCCCCTCGCTTTTAAAGCCTGAGTAATAACTACACTTGAAATTACTTCACCACAGGACATTAATAAGTCTTTAGCTCGTGGCTTTATAGTATCATATACTTCTTGTGCAAAATTAATTAATGTATCTGTAGCATAAGGTGCTCCTTCTCTACCAATTGCTGAAACAACAATGACAGGTTTATAACCTTGATTAATACAATTGATTACTTTATCAATGACCTGTTCTCGTCGTTTAGACGTACTAACTGACGAACCACCAAACTTTTGAATTACTATCTTATACATTCAGTCACCTCACTTTACATTTAAATCAACTTTTCAGCAATTTGAATTGTATTCAAGGCAGCCCCCTTCCTCAAATTATTAGCTACAACCCAGAGATTCAAACCATGTTCAACAGTATTATCTTTTCTAATCCTTCCCACTAAGACATCATCAGTTCCTTCTGTATCTAGTTGTAAAGGATAAGCCAATTCAGCTGGATTATCAACCACTTTTATCCCAGAAAATTCATCTAGTAACTTTTTAGTCTCTTCTACTGTCAAACCAAAATTAGTTTCTATATTAATAGCTTCAGCATGACCAATTAAAACTGGAATTCTAACAGCAGTAGCCGTTACTTTTATCTCTCCATCCCCCATAATCTTCTTAGTTTCATTGACCATTTTAAGTTCTTCTTTAGTATAGCCATCATTTAAGAAAACATCAATGTGTGGTAAGGCATTAAAAGCAATCTGTTTAGGATAAACTTCTGCCTCCACTTCATCTCCAGCTAAAATTGCTCTTGTCTGTTCTTGTAATTCATCCATCGCATCTTTACCAGTTCCTGATACAGCCTGATAAGTAGAAACTACTATTCTTTTGATTCCAACTTGATCATAAATTGGTTTTAAAGCTGCTACCATCTGAATCGTAGAACAGTTTGGATTAGCTATAATTCCATTATGCTTAGCTATATCGTCTGGATTAACTTCAGGTACTACCAATGGTACCTCATCGTCCATTCTAAAGGCACTACTATTATCTATTACAATCGCACCTCTTTTTACTGCTTCAGGGGCCAACTTCTTACTAGCAGTTCCCCCTGCACTAAATAAGGCAATATCAACACCTTCAAAAGAGTCAGGAGTTGTCACCTCAACAACATACTCTTCACCTTTACAAGTCATTATTGTACCAGCAGAACGTTCTGTCGCCAGCAATTTCAAATCAACAAACGGAAAATCTCTTTCCTCTAAAATACTTACCATTTCACGCCCTACTGCTCCTGTTGCACCTACTACCGCTACATTTAAATTTTCCATATTTAACCCTCCTCAAATAATTTTAATGTTCTCAACTAAATCCAAGTTTATTATCACACTGCTTAACAGATGTTTGAATTTTTATGCACTCCCGTTTAAAATGTACAATTGACAATTAAATTCAAAATATCAAAGTCAAAAGACTAAAAAACCAATAATTAAAAAACAAGCCTCAAAACCATAAACTTTAAGTAATTTTAATTATAAATTGTTAATTGTTAATTGTCAATTAGATTAATTCAGATTCCTTTGTATTCAATAATCACAGGTTGTAACTGCTTACTCTCTAACGCATACTGAGTTGTTTCAACAATCAAATCCATCCTAGCAACTAAAGAATTAGGTTTTTCCGTCGGATTATCTTGACCTAAAGGAACAAGATATAAATTAGGTATATTCAAAGCTTTACCTATATTGGCAGCATTATTACCTAAAGCATCATTGGTCGCTACAGCTAAAACTGTTGCTCGACTATTCCGCAAATGAGCCTTAACTGCCATGACTACAGTTGTATCAGTAATTCCATTAACTATTTTAGCTATAGTATTTCCTGTACAAGGAGCAACAATCAAGACATCCAATAACTTCTTAGGGCCAACCGGCTCAACTTCTGGAATAGATGTCCATGGTTTATTCCCTGTAATTGCAATCACTCTTTCTCGCCACTTTTGCGGTTTTCCAAATCTAGTCCCATAAGTTTGAACTGTTTCTGATAAGATAGGTTGAACTTCAGCACCTAAGTTGACCAACCTCTTCATTTCAGGTAAGACTTGTTCTAAAGTACAATGCGAACCAGTTAAAGCAAAACCAATCTTTTTCCCAGCAAAATCCACCAACAAGCACCTCCCTATAAGCTGTATAGTGCTCTCAACTAAATTAAAGCCTGTTATTACAATGCTTCGCGGATAACTAAATTTCTCTGCACCCCCGTCTTAGTGTACAATTTACAATATACAATTGACAATTAAATTCAAAACCACACAATCAAAACACTAAAAAGTCAATATCTAGGGGCTAAAAACTGACTACTTCTTTGGCTTTCTAATATTTTCTTTTAGCTGAGAATACTCGCTGTAAGTTATCTTATTAACTTTACATAACGAACTTTTATAATTAATAACTCATTGCTCTTTTACTATAACTCGAGGGATAATCTCACTTAAAATCTTTCCAGCACTCTTAGGGGCAACTTTACCAGGTAATCCTAATGCTAATTCAGCCTTGATTCCTAATTCTTGGGCTACTTCAAAATCTGTTCCTCCAGGAGCAGAAGCTAAATCGATAATAATCGCTTCTGAACTTACCTCTTCTAAAAGCTCTCGATCTAAGATCAATGTTGGAACTGTATTAAAAATAAAATCTGCTTCAGCTATCTGCTCAGCTAAATTTGCAAAATCAACTGGATTGAACCCTAGTTCAACCGCTCGCGCTAAATCCTTAGGTTTACGTGCAACACCATAAGTATTACTACCTAAATCATGCAACATCCTCGCTAGGGTTAACCCAACTCGCCCTAATCCTAATACAAAAGAGTTATTATTATGCAAGGTAATCGGTGTTTCTCTAATAGCAATTTCAATAGCTCCTTCAGCTGTAGGAATTGCATTTAAAATAGCCACTTCATCCAAAGCAGCCAACTCTACCAATTGAAGTTGATACTTCTGACACCAATCTTTAATCTTAGGTTTAGCAAATCCTATAAAGAAGATAGTACCAGCTAGCAAGCTAGCAAAAAAATCTTCTGTCAACTGAAGTTCTACATCATCGAAGGTCTTTTTAACTTTTAAATCAGTATCAGTTCCTGTCATCGGTGCTATTAATGCTGTTAAATTATCAGGCTTCAATTCTTCTAATGATTCAACTACTTCTATATTCTTTTCATTCAACCCACGAGGCTCCCCCACTATTTGTAAGTCAGCTCCCAAAGTTAACAATTGAGATATCAACTCTAGCTCCCGTGCATCGCCCCCTAAAACAGCAATTTCTAATCCTGTTAAGTTATACGCCATCTAATTATCCCTCCCTTCTACCATTAACTTAATTATTATCAATAACATTATATGTACAGCTAAAAGAGATAGTGCTTGTCTAAAGTTAATTAATCTTAATTAAAGTCGATTAAGTTATCCAATCCATAAACAACTCCATTAATTTCATCTAACTTTCTAATTGCTAATTCAACTCCTGGCATAAAAGATTTACGATTGATTGAATCATGCCTAATAGTCAAGGTCTGACCTAACCCTCCAAAAATAACTTCTTGGTGAGCAACCAAACCAGGCAACCGGAGACTATGTATATTAATTCCATCTTGTTCTCCTCCTCGAGCTCCTGGTAATTTTTCAATCTCCTCTACTTGCTCTTCTTGCTCAACAGTTAGATTTTCTTTAATCAGCTCTGCAGTCTTAATTGCAGTACCTGATGGAGCATCTATTTTCTGATCATGATGTAATTCTATAATTTCTACATCATCCATAAATTTAGCTGCTTGTTTACTAAATTGCATCATTAAAATAGCACCAATAGCAAAATTAGGAGCAATAACCACTTTAGTATCTAATCCTTGATTCCACTCTTCAATCCGAGTTAAATCTGCTTCAATAATCCCTGTAGCTCCTACTACTATATCGACTTTTTGTTCAATAGCCTGTTTAATATCACCCATTACAACCTGCGGATTGGTAAAATCAACGAGCACATCAGGTTCTGTATCCGCTATTACCTGTGCTAAATCCTCCTCAATCTCAACTATTGGCCCTTCTAATCCTAGAAGTTGATTAATATCTTCTCCAACATCAATTATATCAACTGCTCCTACTAACTCAAAATCGTCCACTCTAGCAATCATTCGTACTACCTCTTGGCCCATCTTTCCATTGGCCCCTGCTACTACTATTTTTTTATTCATCGTCTCACTCCCTTTATAATTTATGAAATTTAATTGATATAATGTGTCACTTTTCGTTCGTGAAATAATGTGTTTTTGTAGGGGCAACCCTCGTGGATATGGTTTTTATGGATACGGTTTTTGTGATTTTCACGAAAGGGCTGATAAGCCCTGTAGGATTGCCCTTGTTTTAGAGAAACCCTTACTTAGGGTGAACACGAGGTTCACCCCTACATGAAAACCAATGTTCTGTGTAGGGGCGACTCCCTGTGGATATGGTCTCTATGGATACGGTCTGTGTGAATTTCACGAAGGGTCTTGATTTTTAGACCCGTAGGCGAGAGGACTCGTAGGGTCGCCCTTTATTTCACGGGCAGGCACAGGGACCTGCCCCTACAAAATTTTTTTACTGATTCCTTATTCCAAATTCTTGATTCCAGTGGCACAAAAGTGCCACATAATTGTAATTATGCTCTTTTACTCACACCGACACTCACACTACTTATGTTCTCTCATAATAAAGAAAGCGATTGGTAGCACTACCAATCGCCTTTTGTTCAACTCAGGATTAGATAGCACTCCACTAGAATAACTAGTGGCAGATCTGGATTTATTAAATACAGATCCAATCTGGTTAGAAGACCACTCATAGCCAGATTTCGGCAATAACCCCTTTCTTTATAAGGCATATGGCCAATTCCTTATAAATACTGATGATTCTTGCACCTCAATCTTATAATATGCATTTATTATATTGTCTAATATTTAAACTAATTTGTCAAGCTATCAAGTTAAAAATTAACTTAATGTTGCTCGACGTCATATGCTCCATTCTCTCTTAATATATTAGCGACTTCGCTAACTCTATTTTCATCAGTCTCCTCAGCTGCTACTAAAATCCTACCTTGTTCTACTTCCTGAGCATATCTCTCTCCTGTATCTTCATCAACTCCATAATCAACTAAAGCACCTGCAATTCCTCCAGCAGCTACACCACTTAATCCGGCAGCTAATGGCCCAGCAGCTAAGATTGGCCCTACTCCAGGAACAGCTAATAATCCAGCTCCAGCTAAGATTCCTCCTATTCCTCCGAGTGCCCCTCCTGTTACAGTACCATCAGCTAAGTCTTGTTCTTCTCCTCTCATTTCTCCGCCAGCTTCCATATCTTGTCCTTCATCACGCTTAGCTACCAGAGAAATTCGCTCTTCACTAATACCATTTTCTTTCATCCGACTAATTGCTTGTTGAGCAGGTTCCTCTGAATCAAAAACTCCTAAGACTGTTGGCATTAAATCAACTCCTTTTAAATTAATTTATTGATTTGCTTCAATTATATTTTATCCAAGTCAAAAATTTATATTCTAAATTGCTAATTATGAAGAGTATGCTTTATAATTTTTTGATTTTAAATTAACAATTACAACTTCCGAACCTACTTTTACTATTGCTTCCCAAGGAATTATTAAGTATTCTTCTTGCCCAAAAACATTAAAAAAGTTCTCGCGGTTAGGAATTACAATTGACTCTAAGTCTCCTGTTATTTCATCAAAAACAAGTTCTGATTGATTGATCATTCCTAATCTTACTCCATCATGCATATTGATTACCTCTTTGCCCTCTAATTCACTTAATTTCATAATTTTTTCATTAAACCTCCCCTCGGTAAAGCAGTTAATAGTTAATACCTTTAATTGATATATAGTGTCAGTAGTCTGTGTCTGTGTCTGTGAAATTCAAACCCACTAACTCCTTTAAATCATAAAGATTTTGAACTTGATTTTTTACTGACACGGATTACTGACACTGACACTGACACATAATTGTAATTAAGTTCTAATCACTAATTACTAATCACTAGTTACTAGTCACCAATCACCAGCCTGATACTTATATTCTATTCACCATTACTAACATAATATGAATCAAATTACCAATAGACTAAATTTTAGTCTAAGTTTAAGACTAAGTAAAAAAAACTAAAATCTTAAAAAAGCAAATGACCTACAAACATATCCTAATCTTTAGAATACACCCATAGGTCAATACTAAATTAGAATTAATTTTTTACTCAACCTTAAACTCAAACTCAGACTTAGACTCAGACTTAAACCCCTGTATGCCCATATCCTCCACTGCCTCGCTTTGAATCATCTAACTGCTCTACCTCTTCCCATTCTACCTCTTGATACTGCTGTACAATCAACTGAGCAATTCTATCTCCTTTATCAACTTTAAACTCTTCGGGTCCATGATTAATTAACACAACGCCTATTTCCCCTCGATAGCCGGAATCAATGACTCCATCTGCATTTAAAACAGTAACACCATGCTTTAAAGCAAGCCCACTACGAGGATTGACAAAACCTGCATATCCTCGTGGTAAACTAATAACAATTCCTGTTTTAAATAATCGATACTCTCCTGACTCTAAGACTCCTGCTTCCCTAGAATAAAGATCCATCCCTGCATCTTCTCCTAGATGTTGATAGTTAGGTAATGGAAGAGACTTATCTAATCGTTTAATCTTAATCTTCATTTAATTGCTCCTTCCTCTTTTTTAAATAATTCATTATTCTCCATTCTAGATTATTAGTTTCCTTCCTGCAATTAACTTCAAAAATAAACAAGTTAAGTTTAAGGTTAAGTCTAAGTTCAAGTAAAACCTAATGCCTTTATGCTTTTAACGTTTGACTTAGCCTTAATCTCAGCCTTAAACTTGATTTTTATTCCTAATACCCTAAAATCCTTACTGTCACATAACCGCCTCCACTACTAGCTTTAACTATAATTGGTTGCTCAAAATTATTCTTAAATTTAAAATCAAAGTAATCCCAAGCAACCGTTGCATCTTTTCCTTCTGGAACATAACTAACATCTTTAGAATGGGTATGGCGTTCTACAACCTCCAACTCCTCCTGCTTTAAGGCATTATATAATGTACTAGAAACCTGACAAATCCCTCCTCCAACCCCTGGTACCAACCTTCCATTTACAATCTCTGGTGCTTCCTTAAACCCTTTCTCTTTAGTTCGCGGGCCAACGATCTGATTAAATGAAAATACCTCATCTGATAGCACTAATTGATTATTAATTAATTTAGTTGCTAGTTTAATATTCTCCCTTCTATTCTCACTTCCCGTTATCCGAGTAGTATAGACACCAATCTCTTTAGTTATCTTTTCAAGTTGCTCCTGTTTTATGTATGGTTCTATCCTTTCTAAAACCGATTCTAAGTATTTACCCTCTTCAGCTTCCATTATCTCTTTTTTAGTAGCTGTAATATCTAAAATCTGCCCAAAAACTTCAGGAACAATCTCTCCGCTTTCTTGATCTACTGTAGCATCAACAGGATATAAAATCAACTCTTGAGAATAATCTAAAAGTAACTCTTCAACTTCATGGGGCAGATAACCACTTAGATCATGCTGATGATAACTCACCCCATCTTCTACTCCCCAAATCACTCTTCTCACTTTATCTAACTCTCCAAATAAACCCAAAAGCAAAATAACAACTAAGATAATAATTACTAAAATTATTGCTCCTCGCTGGACTACATAGACTATACCTCCTCGCTCACTCATCTCTTCTTTCACTCCAATAACTCAGAAACGGTTACTAATTCATAGCCTTGCTCTTGTAGGTTAGCTATCATCCTTGATAGGGCTGCTGCTGTTGGTTCAGTAGGATGCATCAAGACAATTCCACCATTCTCTGCCTGATCAATAACCCGTTTTAAAATTACGTCAGAACTAGGACGCTGCCAATCAATAGTATCAATCGTCCACATAATCGTTTTATAGCCAAGTTCCTCAGCAACCTCAACAATTCTTTCATCTACTTCACCATATGGTGGAGCAAATAAATCAGTCTTATAACCAGTCTCTGCAACAATTAACTCCTCATTATCCTTAATTAAACCAATTAACTCCTCTTTTGATAACTGTTTAGGGTGCCAATGACGAAAACCATGATTTCCTAATTCATGACCTCGCTGTTCAATCTCTGTAATCAACTCTGGAAACTTTTCAACCCACCTTCCAATAAAGAAGAATGTCGCTTTAACCTGATACTGATCTAAAGTATCAAGCATGGCTGGTAAATACTGCTCCCCCCAAGCAACATTGATCGCCAATGACATCTTGGCTTGATCAGTTGGTCCTTGATAATAAGCTCCATTTTGGGCTTCAAAAACAGGCTGCTCACCATAATTAGGAGTGTTAAATTTAATCATTCCAAAGCTGATTAAAATAACAGTAGCAAGCAAGCCAACAATAACTTGACGATTTATTGGTAAATAGAAAAACCTGACCTTCCTCTTATCCATCTTTACGCCCCCTTTCTACTTTCTTTTGAAGACCTGTATGCTGCTCAATATAGTAATCTTCAGTATAAATCAATTCAGAAACTGGTACAATTTCATAACCCTGCTCCTTTAACTTAGGTATTAAGCTGCTCAATGCATCAGGGGTTTTCTCTCCATCATTATGCATCAAAATAATATCCCCAGAGCCAACATTATCTAAAATACGATCGACAATATAATCACCGCTAACATCCATCCAATCATGAGAGTCAATACTCCATTGAATTGGGTAATAGCCTAACTCCTCACAAGTCTTAATCAATAAATTACTGTATTCTCCAAATGGAGGTCGAAATAAGTTTGGCTCTTCCCCAGTCAACTTTCTAATTAATTCCCCTGTTCGATTCAACTCCTGTTCGATTTTTTCTTTACTTAAAGTAGCCATATGAGGATGTGTATAACTATGATTACCTACCTCATGACCATTAGCTACTATCTCTTTAACCAACTGAGGATTCTCTTCTAACCAATTACCACCAAAAAAGAAAGTTATATTTAAATCATGTTTTTGAAAGATTTCCAATAACTTAGGTGTTCTCTCTGCCCCCCACATTCCATCCAGGGTAATAGCTATCTTATTATCTGAACGATCTACTCCATAAATTGGAACCAACTTCTCTTGACTAACCATAACTTCTTGCTGAGTAACAAACTCTCTAGTTGCTATACCAAATAAAAAGAAACTAAACCCTAATACTACACAGAGTATTAAAACATCTTTAGCCTTTAACGTTAATATCATCCACTTTCTCCTCCTTATCACTCCTTGCTATCTATTTATTCAAATTAATCATTAATTATCACTTTCCATAACAACTGGAATATTTTACTCTGAATATTAAATTAACTGACTAATATAATTTTATAACCTAACCTATATAAAGGATGTCTGCTAATGAAAATAATTTGGTTTAAAGCTTTTTCAACTTCTACTCTAGCATCATTCTTCTTCATCTTCTTTTTGCTCAGTTCCATGATCAACTTTGTTGTTCAAAGCAACCAACCACAATCTAAATTGGAACGAAAGATAATTGTTGATGCAGGTCATGGAGGAATTGATGCTGGGGCCAACAGAAAAGGAGTTTTGGAAAAGGATATTAATTTAGCTATTGCAAAAAACTTAGCTAATTTTTTGAATAGAGGTAGTCTAGAAATAATTATGACTCGTACAGAAGACAAATTATATAATGATGATCGTAATCAAGATATTATTAACCGAGTCAAAATAGCTAATGAAAGTGGTGCAGAGTTATTGATCAGTATCCATACCAACAGCTTCCCCAGTTCAACATCATTTGGGGGCCAAACTTTTTATAAGCCCAATTCAGAAGAAAGTAAGAAACTTGCCTCTGCTATTCAAGAAAAACTGATAGAAATTCAGCCAGAAAATTACAGAAAGATCAAATCAGCTCCGTATTATATTTTACGTAAGAGTAAAATTCCAGCTGTAATTGTAGAGGTTGGTTTTATAAGTAATCCTGAAGATAGAGAGAGATTAACAGATCAAGAAGAACAACAAAAGATTGCTCGAGGAATTGGAGAGGGGGTCATCAATTACTTTAATCAAAAATTAAAAGAGACCCCTAATTAGGGGTCTCTTAAAAATTCAAATATTAAAAAGAATTAAGTTGAGAAATGATGTTTCCCGATTATTGTCTCACTTCGCATATTATCAAACATCCATTGTGATGTTGCAGTAACAGGATTATAATAGAATATTGCTCCTCTACTAGGATCCCAACCTTTTAAAGCATCTTCAACAGCATCTCTTGCTTCCTGATCTGGTTGTAACCAGAACTGTCCATCATGCACTGCAGTAAAAGCCCATGGTTCAAAAACAACATCTTTAATAGTATTAGGGAATTCAGAATCTTCAACTCGATTTAAGACAACTGCTGCTATTGCTACCTGCCCCTCATAAGGTTCACCACGTGCCTCTGAGTGAACAGCTCTTGCTAATAATTCAAATTCTTCATCTGTAATATTCATTCTATGATTTGAAGAGCTTTGTGTTGTTTGAGTAGCTGGTGTTCTTTGCACGTTTGTTTGAACATTTGTTCGAGCACTAGCTTGCTTAGTAACGTTAGAATGTGGAATAGTTAACATTCTTCCAGTACGAATTAAATCGGAGCTTAAATTGTTCCAAGCTCTAAGTTCTTGAACAGTTGTATTGAAACTTCTAGCGATACTAGACAAGGTATCACCACGTCTAACTTGATACTGTCGTGAAGTTAAGTCATTAATTGTTCGCCAATCAGAAATCCCGTCAATTCTTAAACCATTATTCTGTTGATATCTAACTACTGCTCTTTCAGTCAATTGACCATAATAGCCAGTTATTGGCCCAAAATAGTAACCAAAACCTGCCAATCTAGTCTGTAATTCCCTTACATCATCACCATCATTGGTAAATGATAATGGTCTACTACCCAATGAAGCTGCCTCTGCTGCAGGTACTAACACCATCGCTGTTAAGAGCATTACTGCCACTACTAATATAGTTTTTTGCTTCATTTCTCTCCTCCTTTGACTTTAATTACTCAAATGTGTTTGGTTCAATCAATTATACTTAATCTGCAGATAATTATATATAATTAATTTTAACTTATCAAAAGAAGTTATTATGATATTTGGAAATAAATATTAAAAGAGTTGCTAAGTAATAAAAAACCTTTAATCCCCAGCTGGGGATTAAAGGTTTTTTATCTCGCAAAAACATGATTTCCAATTTCAACAACCACATCTCGTGTTTCAAACCAAGAAATATAATTAGCAGTGCGTGGATTATAAAAGTATACAGCACCACGGGTTGGATCTTCTCCTCGTAAAGCAGCTTCAGCTGCTCGATAAGCTGTTCTATTTGGTGTTAAATCAATCTGTCCATCAAAGACCGGTGAAAACTGTCGAGGTTGATAGATCACATCCCTAATACTATCAGGAAAGAAAGAATCAATTACACGATTTAATACCACAGCTCCAACTGCTACTTGTCCCATATACGGTTCACCTCGTGCTTCTCCATGAATTATTCTCGCCAATAATTCAACCTCTTGATCAGTTACAGTATGATATAAAACTTCCTTATCACTTAGATTATTGATCGGCAATTGAATTGTATCTCCTAATCGGATCACACCTGAATCACCGAGTTCATTCAACTCTTTAAGTATATCAATACTGGTATTAAATTCTCTAGCTAAATCATACAAGTTATCACCTCGTCTAATGGGATAATCTAATGTCTCTAAATTACTAACATCAATTTCTTGGCGAGGACTCTCTTTTCTAATTTTCACTTTATACTCTTGGTTGACATCTAATTGATAATTATTTAATTCATCATCTGGTTGATATAATTTATTAATATTTTCTTGAATAGCTATCCCATCAACTACTTCATGATGTTCAGGAATTAATAACTTATCTTCCGCTCTAATAAATTCATCTTCTTTCAAACTATTAAGCTCTCTAATCTCCCGCACACTGACCCCGAATTGCCGAGCAATATTGATTAATGCTTCACCTTCTCCTACGGTATAGACCAGTTTAACTCTAAAACTTGGAGTAGCCCAACTAACTTCAGCAGCTACTAGTATAAATAAAATAGCTAATCCAACTATAATTTTATTCTTCTTGATCATCTTCCTACTCCTTTCTTAAACTTCTACTTTGATTTAAATACCATTTAAAATATTCTAGATAGCTTGTCTAATTCCTGTTAATTAATTTATCAGTTAATAAGTTTAATTTATCAATTACAATTTGGCTATCCGAAGGAAAAGATTTCAAAAATATATTCCCATAACTTTTACTAACTACACGGTTATCTAAAATTATAACCCACCCTTGATCTTCTTTAGAACGAATCAATCTACCAATTCCTTGCCGAAATTTAATTACTGCTTTAGGTAACATATAATTAAAGAAAGCATTTTGGCCATTATTCTCTATATCTTCTATTTTAGCTGCTATAACGGGATCCGTTGGGACTAAAAAAGGCAACTTAACGATGAGTACACAACTTAATTGCTTCCCGGGAATATCTACTCCCTCCCAAAAGCTAGCAGTTCCTAATAACAATGACCTCTGATTAGCTTTAAAGTCTTCAATTAATTGGTGGCGAGACTTCATCCCTTGGCAGTAAAGATTGTTAATTTTTAATTGTTCAAGTTCTTCTAATAGTTCTTGATAGACCTGATTTAACATCCAATAAGAAGTAAATAAGACTAAACTATTCCCTTCTCTAATTTGAACAATATTCTTTATTGCTCCAACAACTTCTTTTACAAATGATTCATGCTTAGGATTAGGAAGATCTTTAATTACTCCTGCCTGTAATTGGTTACGATAGTCAAAGGGACTACCTACTTTTAATGTATCAACTGTGAAATTTTGCAACCCCAAATTCTTACTGATAAAATCAAAAGAATTATCAACAGTCAACGTTGCAGAAGTAAAGATTATTGAATCCATCTTTTCTAATAAATTAACCTCTAATTCTTTACTAATATCCAAAGGAGCAGAGCATAAACTACAATTATCAGCTTTTGGCTCCAACCAATAAACATAATCTGGCTGAGGGGTATTAATTATTTCTCCAATAGTTTGATTAATCTTAGTACAGAACTCTATTTTTGCTGCCAACTCTACCGCTAAAACTTCAAAATTTTCTAATTCATCTTCTGCTAATGTTAATTCTTCAAATATTTCTTCCATCCCTTGTCTTAAACTACTTAAATCCAATAAAAAGTTCTCTACTTCTATCTTAATAACTTCTTTCCATAATTTTTCGTTTCTAACTTCCTCTGTTAATCTGACCTTATATTCTTTAAAATTATCTTCTGAAAATTTAATTAACTGATTAAATAAACTATGTACCCTATCAGTTAATTTCCTAACTAAAGGAACCAAGTCATTATCAATTCGCTTTTGAAACCTTTGCTTTAACTTATCCTTTAATTTACTACTGACCAATCTTAGCTGTAATAAAACTCCGATTCCTTCTTCAAAATTATATAATGATTGCAAAAATTTAATAATCCCTTCTTTACTAAGCTTCAGCCCTAAATAACTAGTAGCCACTTCTTCTATGTTATGTGCTTCATCAAAAACAACCTTCTTGTAAGAAGGTAGGACTGCTGTTTGCTCTTCTAAATCCTGTTCTTTTCTTAAAGCAAGATCTGCAAATAACAAATGATGATTTACAATCAACAGATCAGCTTCTTCAATTTCCCTTCTAGCAAAAATAAAATGGCATTGCTCATAATAAGGACAATTGGCCCGTAAACATAATTCACTTTTAGATGAAATTTGCTCCCATAATTCAAAGCCAACCTTAAAATCTAAATCAGAACGACATCCAGTTTCAGTCTTTAAGATCCATTGATTAATCTTTGCTAGCTTGTCATATTTACCAGCAGCTAATTGAGCATGCTTTTCATATTGAATTAACCTTCTTAAACAGACATAATTTCTTCTACCCTTAACTAATACAGCCTTAAAATCCAACTCAAAAACTTCTTGTAATAACGGAATATCCTTATTAATCAACTGCTCTTGTAGATTGATTGTATTAGTTGAAATAATAATTTTTTGTTCCTCAACTAATGAAGAAAAAATACTGGGAACTAAATAAGCCAATGATTTTCCAGTTCCTGTCCCCGCCTCTATCAATAAGTGTTTCTTCTGCTTAAAAACATCGGTAATCTTCATCGCCATTTTTTGTTGTTCAGATCTATATTCATATTTAGGAAAAAATGAAGCTAACCTTTCATCAGGAGCAAAAAAGCCTTTGATTTGATCTAATTCTAACTTCAAACTCATAATTACTATCCTTTCATCTTACTAACTGCTTAAGTGTAGCTAAATTTTGTAGATCATCACCAAACTCATCAATTGGAGTCTCTAAAATAAATAGTTTCTCCTGCAATTGAGGGTGGTTAACTAATCTCCTAAATCCTTCTAAGCCAATTTTACCTTGTCCAATGTGCTGGTGTCGATCCTTATTAGAAGCAAATTCTGTTTTAGAATCATTAACATGAATTACTCCTAATTTATCTAGTCCAAATAAATCATCGATCTGTGCCACTAATTTATCTAATTCTTCCTCGACACGTAAATCATAACCTGCTGCAAAACCATGACAGGTATCATAACAGAGTCCTATTCTATCAATATTAGTTATTGGCTTTATCATCTCTTTTAATTCTTCTAGACTAGAACCTAAAGCTGTTCCTGCTCCAGCGACATTCTCTAATAAAATACGGACTTCAGGATCAGTTCTCTCTAAAACCTGTTGTAATGCTGCTGTTATTCTAACAATTCCTGCTTCGACACCTGAACCTGTATGGCTACCTGGATGTAAAACTAAATACTCAATCCCTAATCTATCAGCCCGCTTAACCCCCGCTACCAAAGCATCAATGGATTTTTGATATAACTCATCTTTAGGAGAAGCTAAATTGATTAAATAAGGGGTATGAATTACTGCTGATTCTATTTGGTATTGCTTTAAATTCTCTTTAAATTTATTTGCTTCTTCAGCACTCAACTCCCTTGCCTTCCAACCCCTTGGATTAGTAGAAAACATTTGAAAAGTATTACAGCCTAACTCAGCTGCTCTAATAACTGCTTGGTCAACTCCTCCAGCAATTGATGTATGGACACCAAATTTCATATCTCTCACTCCTATCTCAATTAACAATTTACAATGTCCAATGCACAATTAAATTCAAAATATCAAAATCAAAACACTGAAAAAATTAAAAACATAAACTAGAATAAATCCAGTTTATGTTCTTGAATAAAATTTATCTCTAATTATTAATTATCATCTTTGTTCTGCTCATCCTTGTCAGCTAAAGCATCTTTACGAGATAAATTAATTCGGTTTCGGTCATCAATCCCTATTACCTTAACCAATACCTCATCCCCTACTTCTAAAATATCTTCTACTTTTTTAACATGGTGATCAGCTAATTTAGAAATATGCACTAATCCTTCTTTACCTGGCAATACTTCAACAAAAGCACCAAAGTTAGTTGTTCGTTTTACTTTTCCTAAATACATCTCACCAACTTCAACATCCTTAGTTAACCGTTCGATCATCTTACGAGCTTCTTTGCCGCCTTCTTGATCTTCAGCTGCAATAAAGACTGTTCCATCATCTTCAATATCAATCTTTACTCCTGTTTCGTCAACAATCTTCTTGATTGTCTTTCCGCCTCGACCAATAACATCTTTAATTTTGTCGGGATCTATTTTCATTGTCATGATGCTTGGAGCATAAGCTGACATCTCTTCACGGGGCTCAGAAATTGTCTTTAACATTTCATCTAAAATATGTAATCTACCCACTCTTGCCTGCTCTAATGCTTCTTTTAAGATCTCTTTAGCAACACCTTTAACCTTCATATCCATCTGTAAAGCTGTGATTCCTTCTCTCGTTCCTGCTACTTTAAAGTCCATATCTCCATTGAAATCTTCTATCCCTTGAATATCAGTTAAGATTGCTACTTGATCATCTTCTTTCATTAACCCCATTGCAATTCCTGCTACTGGTGCTTTAATTGGAACTCCTGCATCCATTAAAGCTAATGTACTTCCACAGATACTTGCTTGAGAAGTAGAACCATTTGAAGCTAAGACTTCAGAAACCAATCTCAATGTATAAGGAAATTCATCTGCTGAAGGAATCATCGGTCTTAATGCTCTCTCTCCTAAAGTACCATGACCAATCTCTCTTCTTCCTGGTCCACGCAAAGGACTCGTTTCACCTACACTATATGGTGGGAAGTTATAGTGATGCATATATCTTTTAGATTCTTTCTCTTCTAACCCATCTAGAATCTGCTCATCACCTACAGCACCTAATGTAGCAACTGTCATTGCTTGCGTTTGACCACGAGTAAATACTCCTGACCCATGTGCTCTTGGCAATAAACCAACCTCACACCAGATCTCACGAACTTCATCTAATTTACGACCATCAATTCTTACCCCTTCATTTAGAACTAAATTTCTGATCGATTCTTTTGCAACCTGATCTAAAGTACTTTTAACTACTTTAATCACTTCTTCATCTTCTTGATATTTATCTTTAAAATGCTCGATAACTTCTCCCTTTACCTGATTGACTTGATCTCCTCGCTCAAATTTATCAGCAGTCTGTAGAGCTTGACTTAATTGATCTCCTACATAATCTCTAACTTCCTCTTCAATCTCTGCATCTTCAACAATTTTTAATTCAATATCTGCTTTTTCTTTACCTACCTCTGCAACAATTTCATTTTGTAATTTTACAACTTTTTTAACTACTTGATGACCAAAATCAATAGCTTCTATCATTTCTTCCTCTGATACCTCATTAGCACCTGCTTCAACCATCATTACTGCTTCTTCAGTTCCTGCCACTGTCAAATCAAGTCCACTCTCTTTATACTGCTCAATTGTTGGGTTAATAATAAATTCTCCATCAACTAGTCCAACTTTAACTCCACCAATTGGCCCATCAAATGGGATATCAGAAATAGCAAGTGCAGCTGAAGCACCAATCATCGCCGCAATATCAGGTGAATTATCAGAATCAACCGATAATACAGTAGCTACTACTTGAACATCATGTCTCATTCCTTTAGGAAATAAAGGTCGAAGTGGTCGATCAATCACCCGTGATGTCAAAGTAGCTGCATCGCTTGGTCTTCCTTCTCGCTTAATAAATCCACCAGGAATCTTACCAGCAGCATACAGTCTTTCTTCATAATTAACCATTAATGGAAAAAAGTCAATCCCTGATCTAGGTTCATCCATCGTAGCAGTTACTAGAACCACTGTTTCTCCATAACGAACTAAAACTGAACCATTAGCTAATTGGGCCAACTTTCCAGTTTCAATCGTTAACTTTCTTCCTCCTAATTCCATTGACCATTCTTGTGCCATAAAATCTAACCCCTTTCTACAATATTATCTTATTTTTAGCTATACCCAATTTCAAAATTTAAATACTAAAATATAAGAGCGGGGGTCCCCCGCTCTTATAATCTATTATTATCCTCTAATGCCTAAATCACTAATTAATTTTCGATAAGATTCTATATCATTGTTTTTAAGATATCTAAGTAATCTTCTTCTACCAACCATCTTTAACAGACCACGTCTAGAATTATGATCTTGTTTATGATCCTTTAAATGTTCAGTCAGCTCTGTAATTCGCTCTGTTAAGATAGCAATCTGTACTTCCGCAGAACCTGTATCATTATCATGACGTCCATACTCATTTATAATTTCTTGCTTTCTCTCAGCTTCTAACATTCTTTGTCACCTCCTTGTATTTTAAAATCCCCAATCACCAAGTCAATCGCTGGAGCAACGAATAACCTAGTTAATGGTTATAAAAGCAATTCCATATAATATTTTAGCATACTAAAAGAAAAATGTAAACTAATTTAAGACTTTTTTAGCTAGTTCAACATCCTTTTTGATTCTTGTTACTAATTCATCTTCTGTAGTAAATTTATTTTCTCCTCTAATTCTTTCTACAAACTCTAATTCCACCCTTTGTCCATAAATATTTTCACTAAAATTAAAAATATGAACTTCAATAGCAAATTGCTCTGTATTAAATGTAGGTCGTAAGCCTAAGTGGACTACCCCATCATAGACTTGCTTCTTAACCTTTACTCTACAAACATAAACCCCAAAAGGTGGTAATGCATAATCAACAACAGGAAGTAAATTAGCCGTCGGAAAGCCTAAATCCCTTCCTCTCTGTTCTCCTTTTACCACTCTACAATCTATGGCTAAATTTCTCCCTAATTGTTCCTTGACCTCACCTAATCTTCCTTGTTGGGTTAACTTACGAATATAAGTACTACCTATTTCTTGATCATTAATTTTCACTGCAGGAATAGCTTGGACATTAACACCAAATTCTTTTCCTACAGAAGCTAATTGTTCAGATGTTCCTTTGCTTTGATAGCCACATCTAAAATCTTCCCCTACAATGATCTCTTTAACTGAAAAGCGCTTGATTAAATAATCAATTAAAAACTTCTCAAAGGAAATTTTAGAAAACTGAGGAGTAAACTTCTGCAAAATAATCTGCTTAATCTCTAGTGATTCAATAATTTTTCTTTTTTGCCGCCAACTTGCTAATGCCTTAGGAGCTTTAGCTGGGGCCAAAGTCCGCAGTGGATGAGGATGGAAAGTAAATAAGCCACTATCATAACCTAACTGATTAGCCCTTTTGATTGTTAGGTTAATGATCTTTTGATGACCTAAATGAATCCCATCAAAAGTACCTAAAGTCATTACTACAGGACGATTATGAGCTTTATTATATATTATCTCCAATCTAACCTCTCCTTTCAGGAGACTTTACTTATCTTTAGCTAGCTGCTCTTTTATTGCCCTGATTACTTCTTTTTCTACCTCTTCTAATTTAAGATTAATTGTACAGCCAGCCGCTCGCGGATGACCTCCGCCACCAAATAAGTCTGCTACTTGATTAACTTTTAAGTAATTATTAGATCTTAAGCCAACTCTAATCTCTTGCTCCTCAACTTCTTTAAATAAAACTCCAACCTCTGCTCCTTTTAAAGTACGAGGATAATTGACCAACCCTTCAGTATCTTCTAACTCAGCACCAACTTCTTCTAACATTTCTCGGCTAACCTTTAACCAAGCTATCTTTCCCGTTGAATCAACTTGTAAATCCTGTAGGACTTTACCACGTAAGATTAAATTTTGATAGGAGTTAGTCTCTAGTACATGTTTAGCAATTAAAGATGGATCTACACCATAATTCAATAGTTCAGCCATAATCTGATGGGTCAGACTGGTAGTGTTAGAATAACGAAAAGAGCCTGTGTCAGTAATCAAACCGGTTGCTAATACTGTTGCTATCTCAGAAGTCAATTCTACTTCTTTCATTTCTTGTTGGATGTTATAAATTAATTCTACTGTAGCAGCAACCTCAGCTACTAAATTATAATCTCCAAATAAATTGTTATCCTCATGATGATCAATGTTAATGACTATTTGTTCTGTAACTAACTCCTGCACTCTAGCTATTCGCTCCAAGTTACTACTATCTACTACTACAATTAAGTCAACATCTACTGTTAAACCCTCTTCATACTGTTGTACTTCTTCAATATTAGGTAAAAATGTAAAGCAATCAGGAATAGAATCATCTATGATAATAGTAGTTTTTTTTCCTAATTGCTCCATCATCAATTTTAAAGCCAACATAGAACCCAGATTATCTCCATCAGGACTGATATGACCGGTTAGTAAGATATTTTCAGCATCCTTAATTGAATTAATTACTGCAGAAATCTTCTCATTCATCTTCTCCGTCCTCATCTATCTTCTCTAATATTTCAAAGATGCGCGTTCCCTTTTCGATTGAATCATCATACCTAAAAATAATTTCTGGAGTATGGCGCAATCTAATTCTTTGACCAATTTCTCTTCTAACAAACCCTTCTGTAGCTTGTAATCCTTCCATAGTTTCCTCTTTCTTACCATCCAAAATGCTGACAAAAACTTTAGCATGGCGCAAATCACCAGAAACCTCTACATCAGTTACAGTTACAAAACCGATTCGTGGATCCTTAATCTCTTTTTGTAATAGATCACTTACCTCTTGTTTGATTAATTCCCCAACTCTCTGTGAACGATGGCGAGCCATTCCTATCATCTCCTATCAATTTATAGAGTTCTTTTAACCTCTTCATAATCATAAACTTCCATAATATCTCCTACTTTAATATCATTATAATCTTCAATTCCAACCCCACATTCATATCCTTCAGCTACCTCACGCACATCATCCTGAAAACGCTTAAGAGAACTAATTTCTCCCTCTTTTATAATCTTTCCATCTCTAATTAATCTAATTTTAGCATTCCTATTAACCTTACCACTTTTAACATAAGACCCAGCAATTGTACCCACTTTAGGTACTTTAAAAGTTTCTCTAACTTCTACCTGACCTAAAACAACCTCTTTATAATCAGGATCTAATAAACCTTCCATTGCTTGCTTAATCTCTTCAATTGCTCTATAAATAACTCGATAAGTACGAATTTCAACAGTTTCTTTTTCAGCAACCTTACGTGCATTAGCCCCAGGACGCACATTAAATCCAATAATAATTGCATTAGAAGCTGAAGCCAACATAACATCAGTTTCAGTAATTCCTCCTACTCCATCATGCACAACTTTAACTTGAACTTCTTCTGTACTCAAATTCAATAATGATTCTTTTAATGCCTCAACTGATCCTTGTACATCAGCTTTAACTACGATATTTAAATTCTTAATTTCTCCTTCTTGAATTTGAGCAAATAGATCATCAAGGTTGACTGTTGTATTTTGACTTAATTCATCAGCTCTTCTTTTATCTTCACGTTTATTAGCAACCTCTCTTGTAGCTTGATCATCTTCTAAAACTTCTAATAAATCTCCAGCTTTTGGTGCTTCAGATAAACCCAATACTTCAACTGGAGTAGAAGGACCTGCCTCTTCAATCCTTTCTCCTCGATCATTAATCATCGCTCTTACTCTTCCCGAAGCCATACCTGCTACAATAGGATCTCCTACTTTTAAAGTTCCATTCTTAATTAAAACAGTAGCTACTGGACCTCGACCTCTATCTAATTCAGCTTCAATTATCACTCCATGTGCTGCTCGATCAGGATTGGCTGTCAACTCTTCCATTTCAGCAGTCAAAATTATCATTTCCAATAATTCATCCAGATTCTGCTGCTTCAAAGCAGAGACTGAAACACAGATCGTATCTCCACCCCATTCTTCAACTACCAAACCATGTTCTGTTAATTCCTGCTTAACCCTCTCTGGTTGAGCATTAGGTTTATCAATCTTATTAACAGCTACTATAATTGGCACTTCAGCTGCTTTAGCATGATTAATAGCTTCAACAGTTTGTGGCATAATTCCATCATCAGCTCCAACTACTAAAATAGCAATATCAGTTGCTTGAGCACCACGAGCCCTCATCGAAGTAAATGCTTCATGCCCTGGCGTGTCTAAAAAAGTAATCATCTGATCATCTACTTCAACTTGATAAGCTCCAATATGTTGCGTAATCCCTCCAGCTTCACCAGCTGTTACATTTGCTTTTCGAATCGCATCCAATAGAGTAGTCTTTCCGTGATCCACATGTCCCATTACAGTAATTACCGGTGGCCTAGTTGACAAATCAGCTGGAGCATCCTCAATATCTGCTACCAATCCATAAATATCATCTTCAGTGTCATCTTCTTTAACATCTTTTACCTGATAACCATACTCTTCTGCTACCATCTCAACTGTTTCAAGGTCAAGCTCTTGATTAATTGTAGCCATAATTCCTAGGTTAATCAATTCAGTCATTAAACTATTAGGTTCAATCTCTATCTCTTCAGCTAGCTCTTTAACAGTTAATTTTCCTTTAACTTCTATTATATCTGCCTCTTGATCAACTTCATCTTCATCAGTTCCTAATACCATATCCATCACCATTTCAGCAGTATCTTCCTCTACTGTACTCATATGACTACTAACATCTAATCCTAACTCCTGTAATATCTCAATTAATTCTTTATTTTCTAACTCTAGTTCCTTAGCCAACTCATAAATTCTAATCCCCATTAATTAACACCTCACTATTAATTTGTAATATTAATTTGTAATTTTATTCATTACACAAACAACTTTAGAATAATCCCGAATCCTTCTCTTCCGACTGCGATTCACTCTTAATATCGATCTTCCACCCTGTCAATTTAGCAGCTAATCTAGCATTTTGTCCTTCTTTCCCAATCGCTAAAGACAATTGATAATCAGGTACAATTACCTTAGCTACATTTTCTGCCTCATCAACCTCTACATCAATAACTTCAGCAGGACTTAAAGCATTAGAGACAAACGTTGCAATATCTTCATCCCAGTGCACAATATCAACCTTTTCCCCATTTAATTGATCAACAATAATCCGTACCCGAGAACCATTAGGGCCAACACAAGAACCCACAGCATCTACATCTTCTTCATTAGAGTGAACAGCAATCTTAGAACGTGATCCTGCCTCTCTTGCTACAGCTTTAATTTCTACAGTTCCATCATGAATCTCAGGAACTTCTAACTCAAATAATCTCTTTAATAGTCCTGGATGTGTCCTTGAAACTAAAATGTTTGGCCCTTTGGTAGTTTCACTAACCTCAACAATATAAACTTTGAGCCGATCCCCTTGCTCATACTCTTCAATTGGTATTTGTTCTGGCGGAATTAAGATTGCTTCCGCCTTTCCCAAATCAATAATCACATTCTTTTTGTTATGGCGTTGGACAATCCCTGTTACTATATCTCCTTCTCGATTGGAAAATTCCTCATAAATAATATCCCGTTCTGCTTCACGGATTCGCTGAATAACAACTTGTTTAGCTGTTTGAGCTGCAATCCGACCAAAATTACCAGGGGTTACTTCAATCTCTACTTGATCTCCCAGTTCATAATTAGGATTCTTCTGCTGGGCCTCAGTCAATGAAATTTCCTCATCTTGATTAGCTACTTCCTCAACAACCTCCTTAGTAGAGTAAACACTTACTTCACCAGTATCTTCTTCTATATCTATCTCTACACTTCCAGCAGAACCGAAATCCCGTTTATAAGCCGATTTCAATGCTGCTTTAATTGCATCAAGTAGCATTGCTTTAGGAATCCCCTTTTCTTTTTCAATATCATTTAAAGCTTGAATTAACTCAACATTCATCTTTTTAACTCCTCTCCTTCTAGCCTAAAATTCAACTGCCAACTTAGTTTTAGCAATTTTAGCAAATGGTATACTCACTTCTTTACCATTTAAACTAATCTTAACATTCTCATCCTCAAGACCAAGTAACTTACCCATCAACTCTTTTTCCCCATTTATCGGTGCATATGTAGAAATCTCAACCAACTCTCCACTAAATCTTTCAAAATCTTGCTTTTTCTTTAACGGTCGATCAATTCCTGGTGATGAAACCTCTAACAGATAAGATTGTTCTATTGGATCTTCTAAGTCCAATTGTTCACTTAAATTTTGGCTTACCTGTTGGCAATCATCTAAAGATACACCATCTATATTATCAACGAAGACCCTTAAAATCCAATTCGGTCCTTCTTTATTATATTCTACATCAACTAATTCCAATCCTTGATTTGCAACTATCGGTTCTGCTAATTCCATTACAATACGCTCTACACTTTTTCCCATGCTTTTTCTCCTCCCTTGAACTTTATTTTCCCAAATTTTAGTATCATTTATTCTTATTCGACTAATTAATTTTATTGCATAATTAAAGAGTGGGTTCTTTACCCACTCCGTTAGTGTAGATATCAACAAATATATATTACATTTTAGCATATTATTAACCCTTTTGCAAACTATATTCCAAAGAGAGATAATTGATTAGTCTCTGGTAAATCATCTACAGCACCAATCTCCTTTAAGACTTCAATTACTGTTTTACTTAAACCAGTTCTATTAACCAGATCTTCTATTGATGTAAATTCATCCCCTTGACGTGCTTGAACTAAACTCTCTGCTGCACTCTCCCCTAAGCCTTGTAGGCTGACTAAAGGGGGTAACAACCCTTCATCTGTAATCTGAAATTCTTTAGCATGAGATTGATAAATATCAACCGTTTTAAAGGTAATACCTCTAGCCATTGCTTCAATTACTATCTGTAAAACCTTTAATGTATTCTTATCTTTAGCTGTCGCATCATTACCCTTAGCTTTAATTTCATTAATCTTTTTCTTGATAAAATCTTTTCCTTGTAACACAATTTGTGAATCAAAAGCATCCGCTTTAATAGTAAAGTAAGTATTATAAAAAGCTTCAGGATAATGAACCTTAAAGTAAGCAATTCGAAAAGCCATCATCACATAAGCAGCTGCATGAGCTTTAGGAAACATATAATTTATCGTTTTACAAGATTTAATATACCAATCAGGCACATCATTATCTCTCATCGCTTTTTCTTCCTCTGCTGTCAATCCCTTTCCTTTACGGACATGTTCCATAATCCAAAAGGCTGTGGAAGGTTCTACTCCCTTCTGTAATAGGTAATTCATAATGTCATCACGAACAGAGATTACTTCTGCTAACTCTGCTACTCCTTGCTTAATTAAATCTTGAGCATTATTCAACCAGACATCTGCTCCATGCGACAATCCACTAATCCTTACCAGTTCAGCAAAGGTAGTCGGTTTAGTCTCTTTTAGCATCCCCCTAACAAAACTGGTTCCAAACTCTGGAATACCCAAAGTCCCTAATTCAACTCCTACCTCATCTTGACTGACACCTAATGGTTCAATACTGGAGAAGATTGCCATAGTCTCTTCATCTTCTAAGGAGATCTCTTGGGGATCAACACCGGTTAGATCCTGTAACATCCGAATACTTGTTGGATCATCATGCCCTAAGATATCGAGTTTCAATAGATTATCATGAATTGAATCAAAATCAAAATGAGTCGTCAGCGTATCGGTATTCATATCATTAGCTGGTTTCTGAATCGGAGTGAATTCATAGATCTCCTTGTCTTGTGGTACAACTATCTGCCCTCCAGGATGTTGACCGGTCGTCCTCTTTACCCCCGTACAACCAGCAACTAAACGATTAATCTCAGCTTTTCGTAACGGTAAATCATTATCTTGAGCATAGCCTTTGACAAAACCATAAGCAGTACGATCGGCAATTGTAGAGATTGTTCCTGCTCGATAGACATATTCTGCTCCAAATAACTCTTCTGTATACTGATGAACCTGCGGCTGATACTCCCCGGAAAAGTTAAGATCTATATCTGGTACTTTATCTCCCTCAAATCCTAAAAAGACTTCAAACGGAATATCAAAACCATCCTTAACCAACTGGCTAGAACATTCAGGACATTCTTGATCTGACAGATCGACCCCTACTCCCACAGAACCATCAGTAAAGAATTGATTATATTTACATTCTGAACATCTATAATGAGGTGGTAAAGGGTTCACTTCTGTAATATCGGTCATAGTAGCTACTAGAGACGAACCAACTGAACCACGAGAACCAACTAAATATCCATCATCTAATGATTTCTTAACTAATTTTTTTGAAATTAAATAAATTACTGCATAACCATTTCCAATAATCGAACTCAACTCTTTCTCTAACCTTTTTTCTACAATTTCTGGTAATGGACTGCCATAGAGTCTTTCCGCTTTATTATAGGTCATTGACCTAATTTTATCTTCTGCCCCTTCAATAGTTGGCGTAAATAACCCATCGGGAATTGGCTTGATCTCTTCAATCATTTCTACTATCTGATTTGGATTATCAATTACTAGCTTTTTAGCTACCTCCGGCTCAAAATAATCAAACTCCTCTAACATTTCAGCAGTTGTTCTAAAGTATAATGGTGCTTGCTGATCTGCATCATCAAAACCTTGTCCTTCCATTAAGATTTGGCGATAGATGCTATCTTCAGGATCTAAAAAGTGAACATCACCAGCAGCAATTACAGGCTTTCCTAATTTCTTTCCTAGTTGATAAATCTTCTGATTAATCTCTTGTAATTCCTCTAAAGATTTAACTGTTCCCTGGGCCAATAAAAATTTATTATTACCAATCGGTTGCAATTCAAGATAATCATAAAATTTAGCTAACTCCATCAATTCCTGTTCAGGTTTCCCATTCAATACTGCTTTATATAACTTTCCCGCTTCACAAGCAGAACCAATAATCAACCCTTCTCTATTCTCTAATAATTCACTTTTTAAAATTCTAGGCACACGATGAAAATTATCAATATGAGCTTTTGAAACTAATTTGTAAAGATTTTTAAGACCCACTAAATTCTTAACTAAAATAGTAGTATGATAAGGTCTAACTCGCTTATAATCAATCTTACTTGTCAATTGATTTACCTCTGCTAAAACAGAAATATCTTGCTCAAGAGTTAAATCTATTAATTCTGCAAATATTTCAGCAGTCACAGTCGCATCATCAATAGCTCGATGATGATTTTCTAAATCTTTATTAAACTTTTTAGCCAATTTATTCAACTTATAACTCTTTAACTCTGGTAATAATGCTCGAGATAAATTCAAAGTATCTACAGCGGTATTAGTTAGTTTTTCTCTCTCTAGTCTGCGTAACTTATCTTCAATAAACCCTAAATCAAAACTCAAATTATGAGCTACTACAGTAGCTTCTCCAATAAAATCCACAAACTCTTCAAGTGCTACTTCTAATTTAGGGGCCAACTCCACCATCTGATCAGTAATCCCTGTCAATTCAGTAATCTCAGCTGGAATAGAAGCTTCTGGATTAATAAAAGTTTGATAAGTATCAATTACCTCCCCAGCTTCTAATTTAACTGCTCCTATCTCTATAATTTGATCAGAATGAGGATTAAAACCTGTCGTTTCCAAATCAAAGACTATAAAGCTCTCTTCTGTTAATTTCTTCTCAGTTGGATTTAAAACGATCGGCTCTCCATCATCGACCAAATATGCTTCTAGACCATAAATTACTTTAATATCTCTATCTACAGCAGCACTGTAAGCATGTGGGAAAGACTGTACTACCCCATGATCAGTAATTGCAATTGCTAGATGACCCCACTCATCAGCCCTCTTAATTACCTCTCCTACATCAACGACTGAGTCCATTGCACTCATCTTAGTATGTAAATGCAATTCACTTCTCTTTTCTGCTGCATCATCTTCCTTAACTTCAGGTACAATAGGCATGACTGCATTAGCCATCAAGCTCAATTCATGATCATACTTATCATACTTGACTGGTCCTTGTACTTTAACCCAACATCCTTTAGCAATATTCTTAGCTAAAGCCCCTCCTTGCTTCTCAAAGACTTTGACTGTAATTGAATCAGTACTGTCAGTTAAATAAAATATAACTAAATTTCTACCACTTTTTAACTCCCTAACTTCTAAATCAAATACTTCGCCAGCAATAACTATCCTTCGTTCTTCTCCTACTATCTCTTTAATAGCAGTCGGTTGTCCGCTTATCTCATTGCCCAACCAAACTTTATTTAAGCTTTCACCTCGAGGTTGATCAGCTTTAGTTCCTGCCTCTTCTCGTTGAGCAATAGAGTTAACCAAACTCTTCATATAAGCATCATTTTCCTTAGTTTGCTCATCTTTAATCTTTGCCAATTCATCCTCAAAATCTCCTAAGCCAAACTTAACTTTAACTTGTTGATTATACTCTTGTTCAATTATTTGAGCTAAAATCTGATGACAGTTCTTCTTCTCTAATGCTTCAATTGCCATTTTATTCTTAACTTCTACAATCAACAATTCATCTTCTACTCGCCAACGAGATAACGAAAGCCAACCATTAGTCTGTGGCAACTGCTCTCTTATCTTCTTAATTATCTCCTCCCACTCTTCAGTCAAAATTAACTCTAAAGATAACTCAGGATCATAATATTCAACTTGATACTTAAACTGCCCTTTAGAAATCATTTCAGTCCCTAATTTTTCTAACTGTTCAACAATTTCAAACCCTTGGGGCAACTTAAACTTGACTTGACACTGATTATCATCGAGATCAACTTCAACTCTAAGAACCTTTATTTTATTGACTAGTTCTTGACTGGTAAATTCTTCTTTTAATCGTTCTTTAAACATACAACTATCACCTTTAGGTTTAATTACTACTTTAGCCATTCTAATCTCTCCCTTAATCTAGATCCTTAATCTGAACACTAATAACACTTGGCAGTTCAGTCAACACCCCAATCAATTGGTTTTGGTCAACTTCCTCGGATTTCTGTATCTTTAAATTAATATAAACATTATTAGCCTCCTTATAACAATGTTCTATACATGTATCAGTAATCTGAATTTCATTTTCACCTAATACAGAAGCAATCTTACCTAATGAACCCACCTGATCAAAAATTTTAATTCGTAATGAATACAATTTTTGACTATTATAGAGTCTGAAGTCAACTTGCATTAAAAGTGTTAACGTTATCATTACTAAGATAGTAGCAATTACCGCATTTAAATAAAAACCTGCTCCTACAGCTAAGCCAATTCCAGCAACTGTCCATAAACCAGCAGCAGTTGTTAGTCCCGTAACCGAAAATCCTTCTCTAATAATAGTTCCTGCTCCTAAGAAACCAATCCCACTGATAACTTGAGCAGCAATTCGACCAGGATCACCTGGATCAGACAATACCCCTTCATATAATAATGGAACTTTTAAGGAAACTGTCATAATCAAAGTTGAACCTACTGCTACCAAGATATAAGTTCTAAATCCTGCTGGTCTATAACTTCGCTCCCTTTCTAGACCTACCAGCCCCCCTAATAAGCAAGCTAATAATAAACGTGAAACGATTTCTAGCGCTTCCAACTATTATCACCCCCTAAAGATCAAATGTTGCTTGTTTTTACAAGCAACATTTGATCTATTTTATCTTATTTTTAAACCACGAAAAATTCCTTGCTATATCCCAATACATTTTAAGTCTAGATTTAAAGCCTTTTACAACACCTAACTTTTCCTCTTTTAAGACATGAGATAGATCATGAAGTTCGATCTCCTTAATTTCAATATCATTTTCTTTAATATGTTGAGTTAAAGCTACCTCTACACCAAATTTGGTCATATTCAAATCCGAAACCCCTTCTAATACACTCCGCTTTACTGCTCTCTGTCCTGATAAAAAAGGAGCAATTTTTTGGGCCAAATCAGTAACCATCCTGCCATCAGCAAAGACTCCAATAGTCATTTCAGTCTGTTGCTTAATTAGGGGCATTAACAACTGATCAATATGCTCAGCTGTCAACCCCAATAGATCAGCATCTAAAAAGAGAATTATATCACTCTTACTATTTTCTATTCCAACCTGCATCGCAGCCCCTTTACCCTGATTTGACTCCAATTCAATAACGTTAGCTCCAGCTTGAGTAGCTTCAATAGCCGTATTATCAGTTGAGCCATCACTAACTACAGTAATTTGATCAATCAAACGATGATTTTTAACTTGAGTTACTACTTGAGCAACCGTATCTCCTTCATTATAAGCAGGAATCACAGCAGCAATCTGCATTAATAAATAACCTCCTAGTTACTTTAACTGAGCTATCAAATCTTTGATTGCAGTTAAAGCTTGATCAGCTTCAATCTCTAATTCTTCTCCCGTCTGTCTCATCTTAACTTCTAATTTACCCTCTGCCAAAGAGCGAGAACCAATTGTAATTCGAATTGGACAACCAATTAAATCAGCATCATTAAACTTGACTCCTGCTCTTTCTTTTCGATCATCAACTAATGTTTCAATTCCTGCTGCTGATAATTGATCATATAATTCAGTTGTTTTATCGCTTACTTGGTCATCATTTCCTAACGGCAATAAATGAACCATATAAGGAGCTAAAGCCTTAGGCCATTTAATGCCATATTGATCATAATTTTGTTCAATCACTGCAGCTATTGTTCTGGTAATTCCAATTCCATAACAACCCATTACTAACGGCTGACTCTTCCCATTTTCATCTAAAAAACTAGCTTCTAAAGCTTGGCTATACTTGGTTCCTAGTTTAAAGACTTGACCTACTTCTATTCCAGAAGTCAAACTCAGCCCAGCACCACATTCTACACAACTTTCTCCCTCTTTCACACTGCGGATATCAGCAACTTCAGTCACTGTAAAGTCACGCTCTGGATTAACATTGATATAATGTTTATCTACTTTATTCGCTCCACTTACAACATTAGTTAGTTTCATTACCAACTTATCAGCAATTATTTTAACCTGACCATCAAGACCGACTGGTCCACTGAATCCTTTGACAGTCTCTAACTCTTCATAAACTTGCTCTCCAGCCAATTCAAGATTGACTACATCTAATAGATTAGCTAACTTGATCTCATTAAGATCATAATCGCCGCGTACCAAAGCTAGTACTATTTCATCTTCTGCTTGGTAAAATAAAGCTTTAATCATCTTATCTAACGGAAGCTCTAACTCTGCAACCAACTCTTCCATAGTAGTTGCATCTGGTGTATCAACCTCTGTCAACTCCTTTAACGCTTCTTCATTTTCTTCAACTTCAACCTGAGAAGTTGCTAACTCTAAATTAGCAGCATAGCCACATTCTTCACAATAAACAACTATATCCTCTCCTGCTTCAGCTAAAGCCATAAATTCATGAGAGTCTTTTCCGCCAATTGTACCAGTATCTGCTTTGACAGATCTAAAATCTAACGCACATTTAGTAAAGATCTCTTGATAAGCATCATACATCTGCTGATAACTCTCTTCTAAACCTGCTTGATCAGTATCAAAGCTATAAGCATCTTTCATAATAAACTCTCTACCACGTAGCACCCCAAATCGTGGTCTAATCTCATCACGATATTTAGTTTGGACCTGGTAGAGATTCAATGGTAGATCCTTATATGATCTAACTTCATCCCTCACCAAATTGGTAATTACTTCTTCATGGGTTGGCCCTAAACAAAATTCTCTGCCTTGTCTATTCTCTAATCGCATCAATTCAGGTCCATAATTTTTTAGCCTTCCTGATTCTTCCCACAATTCTGCAGGCTGTAAAGCTGGTAATAATAATTCCTGTGCTCCTGCTCGATCCATTTCTTGTCGTACAATATCTTCAAATTTCTTAATTACTCTATATCCTAGCGGCAAATATGTATAGACACCTGAACTTAACTTTCTCATTAAACCAGCTCTTAACATTAGTTTATGGCTCACAACCTCTGCATCAGCTGGAGTCTCTTTTAAAGTTGGAATATACATCTGTGACATTTTCATGATTTTGTACCTCCTCTATTATCAAACACCTCTTTTAAAAGCAAATAAGACCACTTAAATTTTATCAACCATAACTGAACTTGTCAATTACAAAACTATTCTAGATTGTCAATCTCAATCAACAGTTCATCTACTAGATCCTTGCCAGGAACCTTCTTAATAACTTCACCTTTTTTAAAGATCAAACCAACATCTTTCCCTCCAGCAATACCTAAATCAGCTTCTCGTGCTTCACCAGGGCCATTGACAACACAACCCATCACAGCTACTTCTATCGATTTATCTAAATCTGCTATCTCTTCTTCAACCTGATTAGCAATCTCAACCAACTCGATTTCACATCGTCCACAAGTCGGACAAGAAATTAAATTAACCCCCTGCTCTCTTAAGTTCAGTGCATTTAAGATTTGAAAGCCAACTTTAACCTCTTCTACTGGATCTCCAGTCAAAGAGACTCTGATTGTATCTCCCAAACCTTGGGCCAAGATAGCTCCAATTCCTGCTGCAGACTTAACTGTTCCTGATTTAATTGTCCCCGCTTCTGTAATCCCAACATGTAACGGATAGTCAACCTCTTGAGCTATTAATTGATAAGCTTTTAAGGTCATCATTACATCAGATGCCTTTAGAGAAATAATAATCTCTTCAAAACCAAATTTCTCTAATAGTTCAATATTCCCTAAAGCACTTTCTACCATTGCTTTTGCTGTAGGATGACCGTATTTTTGTAGTAACTCTTTTTCTAACGAACCAGCATTAACCCCCACTCTAATTGGAACCTGACATTCTAATGCCTTATTAGCAACCAACTCTATCTTATCTTCATTTCCTATATTACCTGGGTTGATTCTCAAACCATCTATCCCTTGCTCTAATACCTCTAGAGCTAATTTATAATTGAAATGGATATCTGCAATCAAAGGAATCTCAATCTCTTCTTTAATCTGAGCAACCTTACTTGCCGCTTCCTGATCAGGAATTGCTACTCTAACCAATTCACATCCTACCTTCTCTAATTGCTTAATTTGAGCAACTGTTTCTTTTACATTACGTGTATCAGTATTGGTCATTGACTGTATTGAAACAGGAGCATTCCCACCAATCTGTACATCCCCTATTTGTACTGCTTTTCTTTTCTGCCTTTTCATCTTATCACCTACTTTAAGTCACATTCTTCACAACCATTATTACAATTTCTTGTCTGTCGATAAACTAACATATCAAGCCTTCTAGTTCGTTGCAAAGCTTCTGCAAAAGAAATCCTAACATTATGATGCGAACCCCCATCTTGCTTATCCATATCATCTGCATCAGACACTACCTGTTGTAAAGGGGTTAATTTTACATTCTTATTAACTGGGCTTGAATTACTATGAAAAAGAATAGCCAAAGCAATATCCCGTGCTTTACCTAAGCTTTCTCCTTTAAAGATTAATAACTCATGGGCCCGTTCTGCCCCTTTGATTGTATGAATATCAAATTCATTATAAGATTGATAGTCCCATTCGCCTTGTTTTTCCCAATTAGTATGACCGATATCATGTAATAATCCAGCTTTAGTAGCTAAATCAACACAAATTTTGCGATCTATAGCTAATTCAAAAGCATTCTCTGCTGTATTAACAGCATGACAATAACCTGCTTTAGGCAAATGTTTTTTTGCTATACTATCTGTTAGCAATGTTTCTAAAGTTACATAGTCATCTAACACAGATTCACCTCCTACTTCTCAGCACAGTCATCACATAATCCATCATTGCGTTTAACTTGAGCTCGAGCTTCTTTACCACATTTGCGACAGTCAGTTCCAATCAACTCAAAACATGCCTCACAAAAATCATGTTTACTAGCAAATTCAGGATCAGGCTTACCACAGATCTTACAAACACACTCTTTGCAATAACCATTATTTTCTTCTAACTGCTTAGGAACTACTTTCCCACAAGCTTTACAAGCGTACTTACCATCTTTTTCTTCCCTTAGTCTTTTAACACAATCTTCACAAATATTCTCATGCTTTAAGATTCTAACTTCCGTAGCTTCTGCTCCACAAATGGCACAATATCTCTCTACTCTCCGTCCACTAACTTTATTAGGATCTAACCATTTACCTCCACGTCTAGTCTGTTGTTTTGCCATTTTTATCACCTCTAAATTAAATAATTGCCCTCAGATCTTGAATCATAATGATTACAAATAATAACATCAATAATATAAAACCTATTAAATGAACCATGCCTTCTTTTTCTTGATCAACTGATTTTCCAGTAATGATTTCATAACCTAAAAAGACCAATCGTCCTCCATCTAAAGCAGGAATAGGTAATAAATTCATAATTCCTAAATTGACACTAATTATTGCTGCTAAATTCATTACTCTAAGCATTCCACTTTGGGCTGCATCTCCTACCATCTGAGCAATTCTAACCGGTCCAGATACTTCAGCACCTATCTGTCCAGTAATCATCTGCCATAACCCAACAATTATAGCTACTATATATAGCCCTGTCTGCTTAAGCCCAAGCCATAATGCCCTGAAAATATTAACAGGTTCTCTAGTCAAAACTGGTATAATTCCAATTACACCTTCTTGCCGTTCTTGCTCCATAATTGGAGTTACTTCTGTCTCAAACACTTGCCCATCCCGTTCCACCTCTAAGCTAAGCTGTTGGCCCGGATTGCTATGAATAACCTCAGATAATTGATCCCAGCTCTCTACTTGTTGATCATTAACTGCCAATACTTTATCACCATCTCTTAATCCTGCCTGATAAGCTGGTTGTTCAGGAATCACCTGCCCGATAACAGTACTAGATGAACTATCAACAGGGATACCAAAAATAGTAAAGATTAGGGCAAATAATAAAATCGCTAAGATAAAATTCATTATTGAACCCATACTAATAACTCCAATTCGTTCCCAAACAGACTTTTGAAATAAACATTTATTATTTCTGACGGCTTCTTGATAAGCCTCAATCTCCTCTTGCTCACTCTCATCATCGATTGGCATTTCTCCAGTCATCTTACAAAACCCACCTAAGGGTAACATCCGAATTGAATAGAGTGTTTCACCAACCTGTTTCCCTATTACTTTTGGCCCCATACCAAGGGCAAATTCTTCGACTTGAACTCCTACATGTTTAGCAACTAAAAAATGTCCTAATTCATGAAAAAAGACCAAAATACCCAATACAATTATAAAAGAAACAATTGTTAGAATCAATTTCTACCACCTTCTTTTCTTGCCTGCTCTCTAGCCCAACTATCAGCTGCTAAAATATCATCTAATGTTGGAGTTATAATTGCTTGATGTGCCTCCATAACTTTCTCAATTATTTGCGGGATTTGAATGAATTTCAGTTGATTATTTAAAAATTGAGCAACAGCCACCTCATTAGCAGCATTTAATACAGCAGGCATTGTTCCTCCAATCTTTCCAGCTTGATAAGCAAAGTCTAAACAAGGAAATAAGTCTCTTCTTGGCTCTTCAAAAGTCAATTTTCCAACCTGGGCCAACTCCAAACTCTCCAACTGGTTTTTCTTGCGTTCAGGATAGGTCAAGACATACTGAATCGGCACTTTCATATCAGGAAGACCCAACTCGGCTAACATCGAATGATCTTGATATTCAACTAAAGAATGAACAATACTTTGGGGATGAACTACTACATCTATCTGCTCAAAATCTAAATCAAATAACCACTTAGCTTCAATAACCTCTAAGCCTTTATTCATCAAAGTAGCAGAATCAATTGTAATCTTACCTCCCATATCCCAATTAGGATGATCCAAAGCTTGCTTGACCGTTACTTCTGTTAAATCTTTAGCACTAGCCTGCCGAAATGGCCCTCCAGAAGCAGTTAAAATAATTCTGCTAACTTGTTCCTTCTCTTCTCCTTGCAAAGCTTGAAAAATTGCATTATGTTCACTATCTATTGGTAAGATAGACACCTCATGTTGAGCAGCTTCCCTCATTACAATTTCTCCTGCAGTTACTAATGTTTCTTTATTAGCTAACCCTATATCTTTTCCAGCTTTAATTGCCTCAAGAGTAGGCTTAACCCCTATAGCACCCACTACTGCATTAACTACTAAGTCAATCTCAGTTAAAGTAGCCGCTCTAATTAAACCACTTTTTCCTACTAAAACCTCTGTTTGCAAATCTTTTAAATTATATTTTAACTCAGTTGCTGCTTCTTCATTCATCAAAACAGCATATTGTGGCTTATATTTCTTAACTTGGGTAGTTAATAACTCTACATTCTGATTGGCTGTCAGGGCTAACACCTCAAACTGCCCTGTTAAATTATCAATCACCTCTAAGGTTTGTTTTCCAATCGAACCTGTTGAACCTAAAATACTTATCTTTTTCATAACAGTCCTCCTAACTTACTTGTGACTAGTTACTGGTAGTTTGTGATTGGTAATTGGTAATTAGTAATTAGTGATTTGTTACTTGCTATAAACTTTAAAGTTAAATTTTATTACAATAAAGCTTCACAATTGACAATTGACGGAATGTACAATTTACAATTAAAGGTCAAAACCTTGAAAATTTAAGACTCCTAAAAAGCCTATATATTTACAAGTTAACTTGGTTTTGACCTTTAAGGTTTTAATTAGGTTTTAAGAAAATTTATGTTTGAGCTAAGCATAGTTTCTGCGTTTAAGCTTCGGAAAAGGGTTTAATATTTAAATATTAAGTAATAAAATTAATTTTAAGCAGAGATTTAGCTTTGAATAGCGAGTTTAAATTTTCCTCTGGTTTTTTAGCTTTTTTTCCTAATTTTTTTTGCAGCAAAAAAATTTAGTCGAGGAAGGGCTGATTTTTAGCCCGCTCGAAACTGATTTTGAAGTTTATTGGTTTAAGGTCTTAATTTTAAAAGGTGACGCTATATATCAATTAATCTTTATCTCTAGTAACCAGTCACTAATTACTAGTAACTACTTAACAATTGAAATAACTCCTGATTTAATAATCGAATTTAAGATAATCAAGAATACTGGTCCGATAAAGAATCCAACCACTCCAAAAAATTGGACACCTAAATATAATGCCATTAAAGTAGCTAAGGGATGGATCCCTATATTCTGACCCACTATCTTAGCTTCTGTTGACTGGCGAACTACTGCAATTATAATATAATTAATTAATAATCCAAGTCCTAAACTTGTATTCCCGATTATAAAATTATAGATAGCCCACGGAAGAAAGATTAAACTAGGGCCAATAACTGGAATCAAATCTAAGACTCCACAGACCAACCCAATTACAATCGCATAATTACTCCTTAAAATCAACAGACCAATAATAGAAATTATTGTTGTGTTCGTAATCAAGAACATTTGAGCTCTAATAAAACCTACTATAGAGCTAATAATATCATATTGCATAACTCGAACCTTTTCCCGCCAGCCACTTGGAATATAAGACAAACAACTTTCTATAATTATTTCTTTATCCTTACTAATAAAGAAAGTAGAAAGCAAACTGATAAAAATAGTTATAATTACTCGTGGTAATTTCCTGACTGCTTCCAATAAATAAGTAAAAGAAAGATCGATCATATTCTTAATTTGAGCATAAAGAATTTCTAAGTTATCAATAATGGTTTCCCTAACAGTCCCTGGCACTTGCCATTCATCAAATAAAGTACTTAAATTTCCATTTTGCTCTAATAACCAATCAAATCTAGCCCCTAATTTATTATAGTCAGGTAGCTCATGTACTAAAGTGTCCAATTCGATCAACAATCTAGAAATACTAATCGTCAATAACAAACTAATAAAAATTATTATAATTGCTAATACTATAGCAACTGCCATCCCCCGCGAAAATTTAGCTTCTCGTTCCAAAAAAAGGACAGCAGGCTCAATTAAACTGGCCAGAATAATACCAATAATAAACGGCAGTACATAACCAATTAAATAATTTAAAATGATAATACTAGCAGCTGAAACACCTAATAAAATCAGCCCTACTTTATAGCTACTCTTCATCATTTCTCACCGTCACTTCAATATCACCCATTGTAAATAATAATATACAACAGGTAGACTAAATAATAAACTATCGATTCGATCCAATATCCCACCATGACCAGGTATCAACTCTCCCGAATCTTTAATTTGAGCATCACGCTTAAAAATAGAAACAGCCAAATCTCCTAACTGAGCAACCACTCCTATTAAACCTCCTAAAATAAATCCTGTTAAGTAGTTAAACTCTAAAAAATACCTACCAAAAATTATCGTCACTATAATGCTACCAATCAATCCTCCTACTGCTCCTTCAATTGTCTTATTAGGACTAATTCGAGGAGCTAATGGATGTTTACCAAAGTTCATTCCTACAAAATAAGCTCCTATATCAGTTAGCCAGGTTGCTAAAATTGGTAACCAAACAAGCAATCCACCCCACCTTTCTCCTCCAAGTTCAAGATTATATAATAAGATCAAGTGACTAAATAAGCCTGTGATATAAATTGCTCCAAATAAAGTAACTGCTGTAGTCAAAATTGCAGATTGATCAGTTTTAATTAAAATTTGCTTTAGCAATAAAGCAATCACAGCTAAGGATACTAAAGGATAGACTAAATTCAGATCATTAGTTATATAAATCGTTGAAACCCAGGTTATTCCAATTAAGTAGCCGATTAATTTACTAGTTATAATCCCCTTCTCTTCTACTAATTGATAATATTCATTGAGAGCTAAAATTAAAACAATTAAATTTAAAATCATAAACGCTAAGCCACCTAAATTAAAAATAAAGATCAATAATGGAATACCTATAATTGCACTTATAATTCGTTTACTTAACATTTCAGTTTAACACCTACCCTCTTTAAGTCCTCCAAATCTTCTTTCTCTGTTTTGAAAATCAGCTATTGCCTGCAAGAAAGTTTCAGCAGTAAAATCTGGCCAATAAGTTTGAGTAAAATAAAGTTCTGCATAAGCTATCTGCCATAATAAAAAATTACTAAGTCTTTCTTCTCCACCTGGTCTAATTAATAGCTCTGGATCAGGCTGGTCAGCAGTATATAACTGGGCAGCTATTTCAGCTTCATCTATTTCTTCTATTTTCAATTGCTCGTCCTTAACCCTACTAGCAATATTTTTAATCACTTCGATAATTTCTGCTCTACCACCATAATCTAAAGCAATATTAATAATTATTTTTTGATTATTCTCTGTTTTTTTCATTACCTGCTCAGCCACTTGTTTCACAGAGTCAGGTAGTCTATCTTTATAGCCAATAATCTTAACCTTAACCCCTTGTTGATTAAATCGATCAAGCTCTTTTTCAAATACTTGTTGAAAAAGTTTCATTAAAAAATCAACTTCGCTCTGCGGGCGTTTCCAATTTTCCGTTGAAAAGGTATAAGCTGTAATGTAACCTATTCCTATTTTAGCAGCACATTCAACAATTTTTTTTAAGCTATCAACCCCAGCTTGATGACCTGCAGTCCTAGGCAAACCTCTCTGTTTAGCCCAGCGACCATTTCCATCCATGATAATTGCTACATGTTCAGGAATTGGCCCTTGCTTGATTTCTTCTAAATTTCGTTTAGAAGTAGTAGCTACTTCTTGATTAGTGACCAGTTTATCAATTAATTTCTTTAACACAGCCTAACCTCCCTCTTATAAAATAACCCCCTCACTCCTTGAGGGGGAAGCTATCAAAAGAAACTATTATCTTATAGAGCTTCAGATCAAATTCTAAATCTATCTTTTATATCCTTCCTAAACACCCATAATAGCAGAAGTCTTCTCTTCTAACAATTGATCAATTGTTTCTATATATTCATCAGTTATCTTTTGAATATTATCCAATCCTCGATGATAATTATCTTCAGAAATTTCGCCTTCCTTTTCTAACTCTTCCAACTGGTTATTAGATTCTCTTCTAATATTTCTAATAGCTATCTTTCCTTCTTCTGCTTTGTTATTAGCAACTTGGGCCAACTCTTTTCTTCTTTCCTCCGTCAATTGCGGAATATTAATTCTGATTACTTCTCCATCATTATTAGGAGTTAATCCTAGATCAGACTTCAAAATTGCTTTCTCTATTTCATCGATCACATTAGCATCAAAAGGTTTAATTAATAATTGACGCGGCTCTGGAGCAGATACCTTTGCCATCTGATTTAAAGGGGTCAATGCACCATAATAATCCGCTTTAATTCCATCAAGCAAAGAAGGTCTAGCCCTCCCAGTCCTTACCTTATTAAATTCACTCTTCGTCTTATCAATTACTTGCTCCATCTCTTGTTTAGTCTCACTAGCAACTTGAACAATCATATTACAACCTCCTTAGTTTTAAATTTAACGAACAAAAGTCCCAATCTCTTCGCCTAATACAACCCTCTTTATATTTTCAATCTGTTTAATTCCAAAGACTATTAATGGAATCTGGTTATCCATACATAAAGAAACAGCCGTGGAATCCATCACACCTAACCCTCGATTTAAAACATCAATATAACTTAACTCCTTAAACTTAACTGCATCTGGGTTCTCTACTGGATCTGAATCGTAAACTCCATCAACGTTCTTAGCCATCAAGATAGCATCCGCATTAATTTCAGCTGCTCTTAAAGCGGCAGTTGTATCAGTGGAAAAGAAAGGATTTCCTGTTCCTGCTGCAAAGATAACAACTCTTCCCTTCTCTAAATGTCGCATTGCTCGACGTCTAATATAAGGTTCTGCAATCTGACGCATTGCAATAGCAGTCTGTACTCGAGTTTCAAGTTCTAATTTTTCTAAAGCATCCTGTAATGCTAAAGAATTCATTACAGTAGCTAACATTCCCATATAATCAGCAGTACCACGATCCATCCCCTTAGCACTACCTGCAACTCCCCTAAAAATATTCCCTCCACCAACTACAATGGCTATTTCAACCCCTGTTGTTAAGACCTTCTTTATTTCCTGGGCAATTGAATTAATAAATTGTGGGTCAATACCATATTCTTGTTCTCCAGCTAATGCTTCGCCACTTAATTTAATTATTACTCTTTTATACTTCGCTTTTGTCATTAATACATCCCCCAGTTCTATTTCATATTTCTAGAATCTATCTTTAATTCCTTGTTATAAACAAAAATCAACTCTAAAAAAAGAGAACACAAACCGTGTTCTCTTTGTAATTCAATTTTTACTTGTTAACTTCACTCATAACTTCCTCTGCAAAATCTTCTTCTTCAATCTCTATTCCTTCTCCTAATTCATAGCGAGTAAAGCGGCGAACATTAATATTCTCACCTAATTCTGCAATCTTTTCTGTTAATAAGTCTTGAACGGTTTTATCAGAGTCTTTAATATATTCCTGCTCTAATAAACACTCCTGACTATAAAATTTATCTAATCTACCTTCTACTATTTTTTCAATAATATGTTCTGGTTTATCTTCATTAGCGGCTTGTTTTCTAAGTACTTCTTTTTCTTGTTCGATATCATTAGCTGATACATCATCACGAGAAATATAACTTGGATTAGCAGCAGCAATCTGCATCGCAACATTATTAACTAATTCTTCAAATGAATCATTTTTAGCTACAAAATCTGTTTCACAGTTAACTTCTAATAATACACCAATCTTACCACCCATATGTATGTAAGAATGAACTAATCCTTGAGCAGCAGTTCTACCCGCTTTCTTCTCAGCAGCAGCAATCCCTTCTTCTCTTAAATATTCAACTGCCTTGTCCAAATCACCATCTTTCTTTTCTAAGGCTTTTTTACAATCTAACATTCCTGCACTAGTCTTTTCTCTTAACTTTTTAATATCTGCTGTAGATACTCCCATTACCTAACCCCCCTATTTATTCAAAAAAGGCGTTTCATAAGGACGATAAACATCCTTATTTCCACGCCCTTTTACAGTTAATTATTTTAGTCTTCTTCTACTTCAGTTTCTTGCTCTTGAGTAGTCTCTTCTTGCTCAATTTGACCTTGTTTACCTTCTAAGACAGCATCAGCTATAACACCAGTTAATAACTTAACGGCTCTAATAGCATCATCATTACCTGTAATCATGTAATCAATCACATCAGGATCACAGTTAGTATCAACAATTGCAACTACTGGAATTCCTAATTTATTCGCTTCAGCAACAGCAATCTCTTCTTTCCGTGGATCAGCAACATAAAGAGCATCAGGCAATCCATTCATATCTCGAATTCCACCTAAAAAACGCTTTAACTTGTTTCGTTCTTTTTCTAATTCCATTACCTCTTTTTTAGGTAAAACCTCGAAAATACCATCTTCTTCCATTTGCTCCAGTTCTTCTAGCCTCTCAATTCTCTTACGAATTGTTTGATAGTTGGTTAACATACCACCTAACCATCTTTCATTAACATAAGGCATTCCACATCGTTCAGCTTCTTTTTTAATCGTATGTTTGGCCTGTTTTTTAGTACCTACAAATAAGATAGTCTTATCTTCACTTGCTAACTCACAAACAAAGTCATAAGCTTTTTCTGCAAACTTAACAGTTTGCTGTAAATCTACTATGTAGATTCCATTTCTTTCAGTGAAGATATAATCTTTCATTTTAGGATTCCATCTCTTTGTTTGATGACCAAAATGAACTCCAGATTCTAATAATTGCTTCATAGTAACTACAGACATTACTTCGGCACCTCCTCTCGGTTTTTAATCCTCCATCTTCTTCATTCTTTGATAAGACCCATAGGGCACCTTTATCAAAGTCCAAAGATGTGTGTGCTAGTTTTATCTTTAATACACCATTAAGTAGTATACCACATGCCTAAAATAATATCAACAATTTTAAATATTTTTTCTCACCTCAAGCTCAAATTTAAATCCAAGCTAAAATAACAGAAAATTCATTTATTGTGCTAGCAAAGTTAATAATAATCTCAGAGGAGAAATATCAGTAGAAAATTGATAGGTTCCTGCCATAACCTTCCTTTCACTATCCAGCTTATCTAAAATTTGAATGAAGACAAGTCGATCTTCAATTAGTTCTTGTTCTACTAATAAAGTAGCAACCTGCCTACTGGGCATCCCTTCTGGAATTGTAATTTCAATTACTTCTCCATCATTTTTTTCTTCAACTTCAAGCTCTTCTTGCTCTAATAATTTTTCCACCTCTGCAGTTGATTCTTCTTTTTCCTGCTCTATTTTATCTACTTCTTCCTCTTCTGCTAAATCAATTAGTACTTTCTCTAAATCAACCTCTTGTTGTAAGTTAATACTAGAATTATATTTTTGATAATTTTCACCAGAAAAAGTCATCCCCAACTCTCTAGCCTTACTTATAATATCCTCTTGCTCTACTTGCTCTTCCTTTTCAAAAACTAACTCTTCTTGTTGAAACTGATAATCAGTACCTAGCAACACTAAAGAAAACACCACAAGAGTTATTCCTATTCCCAATAAAGTGTGACGAATCATTATTCTTCCCTCCGTAAATTCAACTTGCAGATCAATTCTACCTCGCGTGTTCCTTTACCTAATCTTTGAGCTACCTCTGATAATTCTAGTCCTTGCTTCAACAATTTTTTTATTTTATGATATTCTTCCTGCTCAGACGTGCTTTTTAATTTTTTATTATTACTAACTTTGACTTTGCTAGAACTTAAATTTGAGTTTGAAATATAATTAACATCAATTCTTTTTTTAATTCCTTCAATCTTTTGATTTAATAACTCAACATCTTCACCTATCTCTTTCATTAACTCTTTGACTAAAGTCAGCTCTTGTTTAAAATCTTTGTTATCTAATTTAGTATTTAATACTTTAGTAAACTCTTCACTGGATTGTCTACTCTTTAATAACTCTTGTAATTGGCTAAGTTGGGTAAGCACTTCCGATTTTAAGTAATAATCTCCTTCTTTTTTTTCAGCTCGATAGGTTAATAGTAAAGAACATAAAATTATTATAATTCCTAAAGCAAAAAATAGATACTTCACCTTATGACCTCCTGTCAGATCTTAATATCAATATATGAGCCTCGTTTTGTATTGCTTGCCTGTTCATTTTTTTCCTCTTCTTCTTTACTTTCTTGCTCCTGATTCTGTTGTTCAGTCTCTTCTTGATCATTAATCTGTTTATGCTCAGTCTCCTCAGATTTATTAACTCGATTTTCTTTTTTGAGATTTTCTTTCTTTAGGTCTTGGGCTAACTGATGATGATCTAGATCAGGCTTATTTTGCCGTTCTTGTTCTATTCGATTAATTCTTAAAGAACGAGGAAGAGTTGTCTTAGGTGTAATTGGTTCAGTCATTTTCAATCACCACCTTCTTATGAATAAGATGTAGTCTTAATCTCCTCATCATCAACATAGTATTGAAGATGACTTTTAGACTTTGTTATCTTCTTACTACAGGTTCCAATCGTAAGTGATACCCCTGAATAAATAGTATCATAAACTTTAATTCTACCCTTCTTTCCTTTCTCTAATCTTTGAGCTAATTTATCCCGTTCAATCTTTAGCTTTTCTAATTCACCAGCAATATTAAACCGCTGACGAGTTAATTGATTCAATAATTTCTGTTTTTTATTAGATAATCTCCCATCAGACTGCTCTTTTTTCTTCTTTAATACTCTAAGATCCTTAATCGTTTCATCTAATTTTTCTTGCTTGTGCTGATATTCAGCCTGCTTTGTTTCAAATTCATCTCTTAACTCAGGACTAATTCCTACACACACCTCAGTAGCAGTTGCCAAACTAGAACCAATGATCTTAGCATCTATTTCCTTCCCAGCTCTAACCTTTCCTCCTACAATCAATCCCTTATTTTGATTTGAAATTATCTGTTGACCCGCATCTATATCACTATGCATAATTGCATCTTTAACAATTAAATCTTCTTCTGTTTTAAGTATGGCATTTTCAATAAACTTTACAGTAACAGTTCCTGTAGCATTGATCTCTCCTTTATTTAAACCAATAAACCCTTTCCCTATGGTTACTTGCCCTTGAGAATCAATCTTTCCCCCATAGACACTTCCCTTGACTTGAACGTTGCCTTTAGCCTTAATCTCTAATCCTTCATTAACATTACCTTTAACTATTACATTACCACTAAAATCTATATTTCCAGTCGATAAATCTAAATCACCATTGACTGTATGAACATCTAAGACACTAATAGCTCCTTGAGTATAGACAACTTGGCCCTCCATTCCTGCTTTAATAGCCAAACCATCCTCACTAACTTCAACATTTTCACCTACAGGTAATTCAATATCTTCAACCGGCTCAGGTGGAATCTCTTCTCCTGTAACTGTTATTCCAGCTTCACCTTCCTTAGATGGGGTCTTGATAGCCAATATTTCTCCTTCTTCCACATTAATAATTCGGTTCAAATTATAAAAATCAACATTACCATCATCCAGCTGCTTAACCTTCTGCTTTTTTTGTTCAAGATCAAACTCAAAGTTTATCTTAGCGTCTTCCCCAGAAACTGGTTCTTCACCTACTGCTATCAAATAATTCTCATACTTTTCCTGAGGAGCAAAATCTGCAGCAAATTCTTCTTTTCGAATCCCAGCTACAACTCCTGCTTCTTTCACCTGCTCAATTATTTGCTCAACAGAATACTTCTCTCCTCCTAGCGGTGGATAATAATCTAAATAAACTGCCATCTGATCTGAACTAATAGTTACATTAACTTTTGCATCACGATCTAATTCTGGATTTCTATCAGCAATTTTGATCTCTTCATTTCCAATAGTTAATGCTTCACTAATAGCAGCATAATTTATATCTGTAATCTCCTTTTCTGCTAATATTCTTTCAATCATTTCAATTTTAACTTCTGCCCCATTTCCTTGAGGGAGTTTTACTTCTAGAAAAATTCCATCAGGCTTAACCTTAACCTCAAAACTTCCATCAATAGATTCTTCAACTTCTAAAACAGCTTGATAAACCTTCTTACTACCAAACAGACCTAAAAACTTCTTTTCTTCAATTACTTCTAATGATATATCTTCCTTACTAAATTCCTCCGCTACTTTCTCTTTAAGCAGATCATAAGCCTGACCTAACGCTTCATCTTCTTGCTTTGCTTCTACTTGTACTCGCTCAACTATTAACATATCATTGCCCCCCTTCTTCCATATCTCACCCTACTAATAGCTCCTTTTTCCTACTTAAATGACCTCTTAATCTAAAGATGGCTTTTGTATGTAGTTGCGAAATTCTAGCTGTACTTAATTCCATAACTTCTCCTATCTCTTTTAAGGTCAAGTCTTCATAGTAATACAAGCTGATTACCAACTTTTCCTTTTTAGGTAATTTATTAATAGTTTCCCCTAAAATTTGTTTCATTTGATTATACTCAAAGACATTATCTGGGCCAATCCCTTCCGGATCTTCAATCAAATCTTTTAGCCTTAACTTATTACCATCTTGTGGTGCAATTAGCCGCTCTAATGAAATGTTTTCTGGAATATTAACTTCAGATAATAATTGTTTGAACTCTTGTTTAGTTAAATCTAACTCTACTCTCACTTCTTGCTCTGTAGGAGTACGATTTAATTCATTCTCTAACTTAATATAAACTTTAGTCAAGTTCTTTGCTTTCCTTCTAATACTTTGGGGTACCCAATCTAACTTTCTAAGTTCATCATAGATTGCTCCTCTAATTCTTGGTACCGCATAGGTTGAAAATTTTATATTCCTCTCACTATCAAATCTCTCTAGTGCATCCATTAATCCCAACACACCATAATTGACTAAATCTTCAAACTTAAAATTATCAGGCAACTTAACAATAACCTTACCAGCAAGATGCTTAACCAATGGGAGATATTTCAAAACTAATTTTTCCTTAGCCTGTTGCGATTTTTCCTGCTTATATTTTCGCCATAATACATCTTCATCAGTCTTACTGCTGACCATTTAAAATACCCCCTTACTCATCCTCTTTCATATTTCGAATTATTTCTGCTGCTTTTTGAGAGTCTTCTTCTATTTCATTTATTATATTTGGATCATCTTGACTGAGATCATTAAATTCAAGTGGGGTCATTTCTGATTTTTCTTCAGCTTGCTCACTCTCTTTATCTACTGCTATTTCAGCTTCAGCTCCTGCTAATTCTTGTGATTCAATAATAGTTAAATTATTAGTTATCAACTGACCTATAATTGCTCCAATTAAACTAAAAATCACTCCTCCAACCATTGACCTTTTGAATGCTGTTAACCAGCTTAAATTAGCAATTAAAGCTACCGCTAAAACTACAATAATAGCTATTACTAAAAATAACAAAGCTAATTTTTTAGCTAACCAGCTCAATTTTTAATCTCTCCTTTTATAAAACTATATCATCATGTTTTACCGTCTTAATTAATACTTTTCCAGTTAAATTATGTAATTCCATAGTTCTTCCATAATTTCCGCCTACTTCAGCTCCCAAAATAGGTATCCTCTTCTCCTGCAAAATTCGCTCAACAGCCTCTATATTTCTAGCTCCTATCCTCATTTTATCATTTGAACTAGAAAAATTAAACATTTGAGCCCCACCAGCCATTTTAGCTTCTAACCGATTGAGATTAACTTTCTTTTTCCTTAATTTATCTAATAAGGTATCTAAAGCAGTATCTGCATATTTGGCAGAATTTCCTTGGTTACGATTAGTAGGAAACTCAGGCAACATTACATGTGCCATACCCCCAATTTTAGTTGCTTTATTATACAAAGTTACCCCTACACAGGAACCTAAGCCAGAAGTAATAATAATATCGTCTTCACTCCCAACTTTAAGATCTGCCATTCTTACTCTAATTTTACCCTTCACTGGCAACACCCAACTTTTCTAGTATAAATTGCAAAGATTCTGGTTCAGGTATTAAAAAAAAGTTTCCTTTAACCTCCTGTTCCATATCACTTAAAAACTCCGTTTCAATTACCAAAGCATAATCCCCTATTTGACCTAATTCTATAAAGCAGACCTCTAAAATAGCTCCTGCCATATCAAATTCTAAAGAAGGAACTGAGGGACTAACTGTTATCCCTAACATCTGAGAAAAAGCATTCAAATTTGCTCCAGTTAAGATATTAGAAATCTCTTTTAAAGCAGAGGATTCAAATTCTCCTAGCTCATCTTCAATATCTGTTTTTTGACCAACAAGCAACTGAATCAATAAATTAGCACTATCTGGTAGCAAGGTAAATAAGACTCCTCCATTAATATCTCCTTCAGTTCTAACTAACATTGCTACTATTAATTCTTCTTCATTGCCAATGATACCAGGCAGATCTGCGATTGGAATTAAATTAACATTAGGAACTGTCATTTTAATCTTACTATTTAGCATATCAGATAATGAAGTAGCAGCATTCCCTGCTCCAATACTAGCTACCTCTTTTAAAGCATCTAATTGCAATGGCCCTAACTGAGACAAACCATCATTATTAAGCATCAGTGATCACCTCTTATACATATATTCTAGATCAGTTAAATCAATCCCTTTTTTCTTAATTCACGCTGTTTATCAAAGATCCACTTTACTAATTTATCTTTATCCTCTTTAGCCAAGTTAATAAATTTTATTCCTACCACATACTTTTTTTGATCATTTTCAATCTTTTCTACCACTCGTACCACCTGACCTAACACCTTAGTCACTGAAAGATCAGCAAAGTCAAGATTAATTCTAATAATCTCTTCTTCTTCCAACTCCATCATCGTCTGCATCTTCATCTTTAATCCACCGGCACTGAGATCAATAATCAGTGCTTTATAATCACTTTCTTCCCCATCAAGTCCAGCAATATTTTCTGCTTGAAAGGATTCTGCACCTACTAATTCATACTCTGTCTCCTCATAAATTTCTAATCTAAATGATTTCCGCTCTTGAGTCCTCTTAATCTGACCAGCTATCTTTAATTTTAGTAACGGCGTAACATCTACCTCTTTCCCTATTACTTTGACAGGTATAGTATATAATCCATTTTGTTCCTTCAAAAAAACAGTTCCTCTCGTTCCATTAGAAACCTTAATTAATTTCCCTTCAGCAAATGGATTATTAATCAAAAAAGTATCATCAGCTAAAACATCTGCTATCTGAGTTGCATACTTATCCTCATATTTATCATGCAAAAACTCTATCTCAATCCCCTGATTTATCTTCAGCTTTCTCCTAAGCTGAAAATTATCAATCTTTTGAGTATTCCTCACAATTCCCCTCCTTAACTAAAAGTTTAATAGCTTATTAAAAAAACCTTTAATCCCTTTAGACTCTTTTTCTTTCACCTCTTTATCTAATAATTTAGCAACTATTTGATTGGTGCTTTTTACTACTTGGGCTTTAGGAAATTCTAAAAAAAATGGTCTTCTCCTTCTAACTGCTTTAGTTACTGCTTTATCAGTAGGTAAAACCCCCAATAAATTTATTTCAAGCTTTAAAAAATCATGAGCAGTTTTAACTAATCTATCTGCCACCTTATTTCCTTCCTTACTATTCTCTGCTTGATTAACTACTAATCTAATAGTGGCTCCTTGATCATGTTTAGCAATTACCTTTATTACTCCATAGGCATCAGTAATCGATGTAGGTTCTGGAGTAGAGATGATAATTACTTCATCCGCTGCTAAAACAAATTTAATAACATTGTTTGTTAAACCAGCACCTGTATCGATTAGAATAATATCGAACTTTTGATCTATTTTATTCCAACAATTGATTAAATTATTAATCTGATACGAAGATAGATTAGCTAATTCTTCTAATCCAGATCCCCCCGGAATTAAAGCTAAACCATCAGGACCATCTACAATTATCTCTCCTAACTCCTTTTCCCCTCCGATAACATGGCTTAAATTGTAGGTAGGACTGACACCCAAAATAACATCTAGATTGGCCATTCCTAGATCAGCATCAATAACCATCACTTTTTTTCCTTCTTGTTGCAATCCTAAAGCTAAATTAGCAGTGAAATTTGATTTACCTACGCCACCCTTACCACTTGTTACAGCATAGACATAAGCTGAACCCTCTTTTTTTATTCCGTTATCTTTTGTTAATTTTTCCTTGTTTTTCCCTTCAGGCTTCTCTTTCATACTCTGGACTAAATTTCTCAACTTTTCTGCTTGATCTGTCATAACTCAAACCCCTTAACAATATCAGCAGCTAATTCATCAGATTCAGCTATCTTTATATCTTCTGGTACATCTTGTCCTAATGTAACATACGATAAGGGTTTTTCAGCTTTAGTCATCACCTCAAAAATAATTCCTAACGAATTAGTTTCATCAATTTTAGTAATAATCAATTTATCTAAATCAATCTTTTGATAAGTATCAATTACCTCCATTGCATCCGTTATCTTAGTTGTAGCACTCAATACTAAATAAACCTCATCAATTGGAGCCTTTTTGATGAAGCTTTTTAATTCTGACATATGAACTTGGTTATTTTGACTTCTCCCAGCAGTATCAATTAGTATTAGATCATATCCTTGATAGTTTTCAATTGCTGTTACTAACTCTTGAGGGGTAAATACAACTTCTAAAGGTAGATCGATAATTTCACTATAAGTTTTTAACTGATCAACTGCTGAAATACGATAAGTATCAGCTGTAATCAAACCTACCTTTTTATCTTCAAATAAAGCAAAATTAGCAGCTAATTTTGCCAACGTAGTAGTCTTGCCGACACCAGTTGACCCAACCAATGCTACTACTTTTGTTTCTCCATCTTCTAGTTGAATAGGTTCTATATTATCCAGTTGTCCTGTCAGCTCTTCTTGTAAGATTTCTTTGACCCCTTCTTGATCTTCTAAGGTAGGAGCTTCTAATCTTCTTACAATCTTACCAGCTAATTCATGGGCTGTATCATGACTGACTCCAATCTCCAATAATGCTTCAATTAATTCTTGAAAACTTTGCTTAGACATTAAAGATAAATTTTGTTGACGATTATTCTCCATCTCTCCCATTAAATTATTCATCATACCCTTCATCTCTTTCAATTCACGCTCTAATTGATTATCTTCTCTCTGTTTACTTCTTTTTCCTTCAGTACTGGCTAAAACTTCAACCATCTCCTTTGCAAATAATCCAAAAACCCCTCCTTGTTTAAACTTACGAGTATGAAGAATAACAGCATCAGAACCTAAGTCAGACTTAACTTTAGCAACTATTTCTTGCATATTCTCTCCACGATATTTTTTGATCTTCATTTTATAACCTCACCATCCCTACTGTCTGGACATTAAGATAAGGTTCTAGTTCATTAAACGATAATACAACTAAATTAGGTGCTATCTGTTGCGTCAATTCTTTGAAATGATACCTAATAATCGGAGCAGTCAATACAATTGGCTCATAACCTTGATTAGTTACTTTTTCTACTTCCTGGGCCAAATTATTTAAGATCTGCTGGGTTGTATTAGGTTCGAGTGCTAAATAAGAACCTTGTTCAGTATGCTCCATTGCTTCAGAAAGTTTTTCTTCTAGCTGTGGTGCCAATGTAATTACGTAAATATTGCCATTATCATCCTTATACTCTTTAGAAATATGCCGAGCCAACGCATCCTGTCTAACATATTCAGTTAAGATCTTCGTATCTTGTGTATTTCTTGCCTGATCAGCAAGCACCTCTAGAATTGAAACTAAATCTCTAATTGAAATACTTTCTTTTAATAAATTCTGTAAGACCTTCTGTACCTGCCCTACCGATAATAAATCAGGAATCAACTCCTCAACAACTGCTGAATGATCCTCTTTAACATTATCGATTAGCTCTTTAACCTCTTGTCTTCCTAGCAACTCATAAGCATGTGACTTAACCAATTCAGTCAAATGAGTTGCTACCACAGAAGGAGGATCAACTATTGTATAACCTGCCATTTCTGCCTTTTCTTTCTCATCCTCATCAATCCATAAAGCAGGCAGACCAAATGCTGGCTCTGTCGTCTCTATCCCTTCAATCTCTTCTGTAGCCATTCCAGAGTCCATTGCTAAATATTTATCAACTAAAATTTCATGCTCTGCTATCTCAATCCCACGTAGATTAACCCGATAATAGGTCGGCTCTAACTGCATATTATCTCTAATTCTAATTGGAGGAATCACAATTCCTAACTCTAGAGCACACTGCCTTCTGATCATGGAGACTCGATCTAATAAATCTCCTCCCTGTTCAGGTACTACGAGAGGAATTAGATTATATCCTACCTCTACCTCCATTGGATCAACCTGCAATAATTGAGTTATATTCTCTTGTTCTCGATACTCTTCAACCTCTTCCTCTTCCACAGCAGCTACCTCTTCTTGTACCTCTTGAACAGAAGCATTATGTAAAAGGTAACCTAATCCCCCTGCTAAAATAGCCAATAACAAAAAAGGGAATGTCGGTAACGGACTAAAAGCCCCTAAGACAAATAAAACTACTGCAACCAATACTAAACTTTTAGGCTGGGCCAATAACTGCTTAGTAAAGTCTTGACCTAAATTTCCTTCTGAAGCTGCTCTAGTTACAACAATACCGGTTGCTGTAGAGATCAATAAAGCAGGAACCTGACTGACCAAACCATCACCAACAGTCAATAATGTATATGTCTGTAATGCATCTGTGATTGGCATTCCTAGCTGAATAACCCCAATAACTAATCCACCTAAAACATTGATTAAAGTAATTATAATCCCTGCTATTGCATCACCTTTTACAAACTTACTGGCACCATCCATTGCTCCATAAAAGTCTGCTTCCTGGCGAATCTCTTCTCTTTTCTGCCTTGCTTCAGCTTCGGTAATCAATCCTGAATTCAGATCAGCATCAATACTCATCTGCTTACCAGGCATAGCATCTAAAGTAAAACGGGCTGAAACTTCTGCTACCCTTTCAGCCCCTTTAGTAATTACAATAAATTGAATTGCAACTAAAATAATAAAAATAACAAACCCTACTACATAATTCCCACCAACAACAAAGTCTCCAAAGGCCTCTATTACATTTCCAGCATCTGCTTGGCCCAAAATCAATCGGGTAGTAGAGACATTCAATGCTAATCTAAACAGTGTAGCTATTAATAATAATGATGGAAAAACAGACAACTCTAAAGGATTTACTAAATACATCGAAACTAACAGAATAGTTAGCCCTAAACTGATATTTAGCGTTAATAAAAGATCCAATAAAGCTGTCGGTAAAGGAATAATAAACATTATTACTACCATAATTACTGCCACTGCAAAGATAACATCATTATATTGGGCCAAATTACTCTGTTGAATTCTTTCTAAGGGTGTCGCCACTCTTACGACCTCCTTTCCTCATCCAATTGATACACATAAGCTAAGATTTCTGCTACAGCTTGATATAATTCATATGGTATCTCGTCACCAATCTCGACCAACTTATATAATGCTCTTGCTAAAGGCTTCTCCTCTACAATCTCGATCTCATTCTCTGTAGCTACTTCCTTAATTCTTTGTGCAATCTCTCCTTGACCCTTAGCTATCAAGATTGGAACTTCCATTGTTTCCAAATCAAATTTAACAGCTACAGCAATATGAGTTGGGTTAGTAATAACTACATCCGCTTCCGGTACCTCTTGCATCATCCTACTCATAGCCATCTCTTGTTGTTTCTGTTTACGCTTCGATTTGACCTCTGGACTACCTTCCATCTGTTTTCTCTCTTCTTTAACCTCTTGTTTAGTCATCTTCAATTGTTGCTCATGCTCCCACTTTTGATAAATCAAATCAATAATCCCTATCACAATCATAAAAGCACTGACTCTCATTGCTAAAGAAAAGGCCGTATCACCGATTAATTCTAAAGCATGATTTAAGCCAACTGTAGTTAATAATAGGTACTGGCTTAAGACATCTCTAATAGTTAAGTATGATATATAAGTAATAATTCCTACTTTTGCTAAAGATTTAATCAATTCTACAAAAGTCCGCTTAGAAAAGAGCTGCTTGGCCCCTTCAATCGGGTTCAATTTATTTAATTTAGGGACTAAAACCTTAGGAGTAAACAAAAAACCGATCTGTAAATAGGTAATAGTTACCCCTACTGCAGTAACTATCAGCAAAATTGGTGCTATTAATCTAAATCCTAAAAACCCTATTTCTAATAATAAATTATAAAAGTTATTGGCAGTTATCTCCATTGTAAGATAACTTGCAAATGATTTATAAGTAAACTCTATAATCTGCTCTATTAAATATCTCATTAAAAAATATAAAACTATAAAACTGAATAATAAAGTAAACGCACTATTTAGCTCCTTACTACTTGCTACTTGACCTTCTTCTCTAGCTTCTTGTCTCCGTTTGGGGGTGGGATCTTCCGTTTTTTCTTCTTCAGGCATCAGTTCATCCTCTTTCTATCATTAAATTTAAAATTTGATATAACTCATCAAACCGCTCCATAAATAAATTTTGCATAAACCCAAGATAATTTGGCAAAATAAAACCCAAAATAACCAAGCCAACAAAGACCTTAGTCGGTAAACCCAGCATAAAGACATTCATCTGCGGAACAGTTCGAGCAACCAGACCAAAAGCAAGATCAACAATAAACACAATCGCCATGATTGGTAAAGCAATCTGGAAAGCTAGCGGAAATAGATCACCAATAATTCTTAATACTGCCCTTAAAAACTGTGGTGATGACTGAAAATTAGTCACTTGAACCAGTTTAAAACTATCGGACAATAATCTCAATTGATAATGATGAGCATCAATTGACAAAAAAAGCAAGGTAGCTAATACATTCTTAAATTGCCCTATCAAAGGAGCTTGAATCCCATGTAATGGATCCATAACACTGGCCATCATAAATCCCATCTTCCGATCAATAAATATTCCGGCTAACTGAACAGTAATAAATGTTAATTGCAAAAGAAATCCAACTAGTAATCCGATAAATAACTCAATTACCAGTTGAAATCCGACCACTAATAGTTGTTCCGGGACTCCAATTCCTTCCCACGACAGAGTCGGAAATAAGACAAAGACGATCAAGACTGCAAATCCAACCCGTAACCTGCGTGGCAAAACCTCACTGCCAAAGATAGGAGCAACTGCAAAAAATCCTATTATCCGGGCTAATACTAAACTAAACTGATATACTTGAGTCAACAATTCTACTTCTTCCATACTTACTCCACCTTACTATCCGACATAACTGGGAATATTAATAAACAACTCACTAACAAAATCCAATAGAACATTTAACATCCAGGGACCAAAGACCATCAAAGCCACTAAAACAGCCAAAATTTTGGGGATAAAACTTAAAGTCTGCTCCTGAATCTGAGTCGTTGCTTGAAAAATACTGACTATTAAACCTGCTAACATTCCTAGTAATAACATCGGTGCTGCTACTTGAATAGTTACCAGCAGTGCTTTACGTCCAATTTCAATTACTAAAGTTTGACTCATCTACTCTCCGCTCCTTAATTAAAAAGTCTCAACTAAAGACCTAATTACTAAATACCACCCATCGACTAATACAAATAATAGTACTTTAAAGGGGAGAGAAATCATAACTGGTGGCAACATCATCATCCCCATTGACATCAAAACACTAGCTACAATCATATCGATTACTATAAACGGAATATAAATAATAAATCCGATTTGAAAAGCGGTCCTCAATTCACTGGTTATAAATGCTGGTATTAAAGTAAAAGTTGGTACATCCTCTTGATTATTAGGTCGTTCTAATTCTGACATATTAATAAATAAAGCAATATCCTTCTCTCGAGTATTGCTAAACATAAACTCCCTTAATGGATCTAAAGTATTCTCTAAAGCTACGCTCTGTTCAATCTCTTCTGCCAAATAAGGTTGTACAGCTTCTTGATTAATTTGACCCCAGACAGGTGACATCACATAAATTGTCAAAAAGATTGCTAAACCAATTAAAACCTGATTGGGAGGCATAGTCTGTGTTGCTAATCCTCTCCGCAACAAAGATAAAACTACAATAATTCTAGTAAATGATGTCAACAGGATCAAAATTGCCGGTGCTAAAGTTAGTACCGTTAGTAATATTAAAATCTGTAATGAATTCGCCAGATCTTGTGGTTCTTCTGTACCTTCCCCAATCTGAATATCTAAGTTCGGTAGATTAAATTCGGTAACTGCTAAAGCACTACTCTGGACTAAGACTAATCCCAGCAAAACTAATGTAATAATTATTAGATACTTACTCCTCATTAAATCCATCCTTACCCTTTTTGAAAAGATTTAATAATCCGACCTCTTTCTCAATTACTAAAGAATCAACAGCTAGATCAACCTCTTTAATAAACTCTAATTTCTCTTTAGTACCAGAGACTAGCCAAACTTGGTCAACTACCTTAATTAAGTATAACGTCTGATTACTATTCAGATAACAACGCTCTAACACCTTAATCTGGTCGGTCTGATTTAATAGACCTTGCTTTCCTTGTAAAAATTTAATTATTAAATAAAATAATCCTAAAATAGCTCCTAATGTAATCAATACTTTGATAATTTCCAACCCATAGGACATAATATCAATCCTTAATTTATAATTTCTTCAATCGCTCTTCAGCACTGACAATATCTGTAACCCTGAACCCAAAGTTCTCATCAATCACAACTACCTCACCTTTAGCAATCAATTTTCCATTAACCAATAGATCAACTGCTTCCCCTGCTAACCTATCTAACTCAATCACAGAACCAGGACCTAAATCAAGAATTTCTTTAATCGACATTCTGGTCTTACCTAATCTAACAGTCAATTCCAATGGTACATCATAAATCAAGCTAATATCATTATTTAAATCACTAGCCAATTGTCCTCCTAATTGCTCAAACTCAACACCTTCGACTTCAACATCTGGCTGAGGACTCATTGCTGAAGGTTGCTGAGGTTGGCCCTGTTGGGGCTGACTTCTCATTTGGGTTTGAGGTTGCTGTTGTTGGGAATTAACCTGAGTTTGTTGCTGTTGGGATTGTTGTGGTTGAACTTCTTCAACTTCTGGCTCTTCCTCTTGATTATCACCCATTAAGCCCTCTACTAGCTGTTTAGCAAAAGCCATAGTCATTATCTGTATGATTTGACTATCTATCAAATCTCCAATATGCATATTAAATGCTACCTGAACAATATCATCATCCCCTGAAATACCTTCCAAATCAACATGATCGCTACTTAATTCCAATAGTTCAGCATTTGGAGGAGAGATATTAATCTTATTACCCTCAAAAAAGTCTGACATCGATGTAGCAGCAGACCCCATCATCTGATTCATTGCTTCACCTACAGCACTGATATGTAACTCACTCAATTCACTTGGAGGCTCCGTTCCATCTCCGCCCATCATTAAGTCAGCAATAATAGCAGCATCTTCTGTTTCAACGATTAATTGATTACTTCCTTGCAATCCTTCTACATATTGGACATCAACTAAAATACACGGTCTAACATAACCCTCCACCAATCGATTAATTGTACTTAATGATACTTCTGGAGCTGTAATTTCTACTTTTTGATCTAATAGTCCATATAAAGCTGTAGCAGCAGACCCCATCGAGATATTAGCAACTTCCCCAATTGCATCCTTTTCTAACGGACTTAATAGCTCTTTGCTTTCATCTATTTGATCTCCTGGTACATCATTTATATTATTTTCTTCTAATAAAGCACTAATTTCATCTTGAGATAACATTTCATCACTCATCATCTTCCTCCTCCCACTCATCTTGATCATCTATTGTCGAAATAATTTCAACAGCTAAATTACTACCCTTTCTACCTGGCTTAGCTTCAAATTTTCTACGTTTGCTAACATGCACCTTCAAATTATCTTCTACTTTAGTATCTAATTTAATAACATCCCCTTGATTTAATTCCAACAACTGACCAACAGTAATACTTGCTCTTCCTAGTTCAGCTATTACTGGTAATTTAGCTTTTCCTAATCTCTTCTTTAGTTTTTCTAGCGTTTCAGTAGTAGAACCTTTCCTTGATGTTGAAAACCAATATTGAGCACTCAACTTAGAGACAATTGGTTCTAACACTATGTAAGGAATACAAATATTAATTAAGCCTTCAACTTCCCCAATTACTGTTTCTATAGTAGCTAAAATCACCATGTCATTACTGGGAACAATTTGAGTAAATTGTGGATTAGATTCCAACTCCTTAAGGCGTGGTCTCAAATCAACCACATTTTCCCATGCTTCACTAAAATTATTTAAGATCCGTTTATTGATCTTCTTTAATACTACTTCTTCAATATCAGTAAATTCTCTACTCCTGTCTAAAGAACCACCTTCTCCCCCAAAGAGCCTCTCAACAATAGTATATGCTATCTTAGGATTCATCTCAATAATAAACTCTCCATGAAGAGGATAAAAATCACAAACCGACATGATTGTAGGTTGTGGTAAAGAACGAATAAATTCATCATAAGATAACTGCTCAATCGATGTCAATTCAGACTTAACCATAGTCCTTAATTGCGTAGAGATTGAAGTAGTTAACAACCGACAAAAACCTTCATAAATCATCCTTAAAGTTCTTAGCTGATCTTTAGACAATTTGTTGGGATGTTTAAAATCATAAACCTCTATTACCTCTTCTGCTTCTTGTTTTAATTCATCTGCTTCTACTTTTCCAGATGATACAGCGTCCAATAACGAATCAATTTCATTTTGGGATAAAACTCTATTTGATGACATGAATCTACCCCCTACTTAATTAAAAAACAGAATTAACAATCACTAAAATCTATAGTTGAAATCATTATCATTCTTCTGTCTTAGCTTTGATCAACTCGTCTATCTCCTCTTGAGATAGAACCTCATCAGACATCCTTATCCCTCCTTTATTGAATTACAAATTCGGTAAAGAAGACATTAGTCACTGTTCCTTCTAACAATTTTTCATTTGTTTTTTCCATAATCTCACTTCTCAATTCCATAGCTCCTTGTTCAGAACTTATTTCTTCTTGTTCTTTACTTCTTAAGATAGAGATAATTGTATCTCTAATTTGTGGTCTCCGTCTATCTATTTCTTCGGCAACATCTGCATCATCAACCTCAACAGTAATATTTAACCTAATAAACCTTCTTCCCCCAGCAAGATTAACTAAAAACTCACCTATCTCAGTAATTGGCCCTAATTCTCGAGCTGTAGTACTTACTTCACTCTCTTCACTCTGATCAATCCCAGCTAAATTAACCATCATAAAATAAGAGATTCCAGTAGCCAATACTACTGCGATCAATATTCCTACAATCAGACTATAATTCAAACCACTTTTCTCTTCGCTCATTACTTATATCCCCCCATTAATCTCACCATCGTCAGCCCTCAAAATAATAATATCTACTCTGCGATTCAACTCTCTATTTTTTGGTGTATCATTAGGCTCAATGGGTTTATATTTAGAATATCCTGCAGCGAACAATCTTTCCGGATTTATCTCCTGCTGCTCAATAAAGTATCTGACTACATTAGTTGCTCTCGTTGTCGATAGTTCCCAATTAGAAGGAAATTTAGGATTACTAATCGGAAGATTATCTGTATGACCTTCTACAGCCACATCATTAGGAATTGTCTTTATAAACCCAGCTATCCTGTCTAAAATATCATAAGCACTCTCTCTGATTGTTGCTTCTCCTAAAGGAAATAAAACCTTCCCCGTAAAATGAATGGTCAAACCTCTATCTGTCATCTCCAATCTAACATCATCTTCTAACTCTTCCTCTGCTACAAAACCTGAGAGCATTTCATAATATTCACTAAGCTGATCAACTCCTAATTCCTCAGTAGTCAACCCCGCATCTATTAACTCATTTCTAGAAATTGTCCGACCACCATCCATAATCCCTAATCTTCCTTGAAGTCCTTCTATTACCATTTTAAACCTCTCTGTATCAATACTGGAGTAAGAATATAATAACACAAAAAAAGCTAATAGCAAAGTCATCATATCTCCATAGGTGGTCAACCAGCTATCGCCTTTTTTATCTTCATCCCGTTTACGTCGCGGCATTTCTTCCCACCGCCCCTCCTTCAGTTTCTGGTTCTTCATTAAGTTGATTACGAGATTTAGGGGCTAAAAAGGCCTTTAGTTTCTCTTCTACAATGCGAGGGTTTTCCCCTGCCTGAATTGATAAGATCCCTTCAATCATTACCTCTCTAACTAAAATCTCTTCTTCACTCTTAACTCTTAACTTTTCAGCCAACGGAATAAAGACTAAATTAGCTAGCAAAGCACCATATAAAGTCGTAATTAGAGCTGTAGCCATCCCCGGGCCAATTGCATCAGGATCATCTAAATGGCTTAACATACCAATCAAACCAATCAATGTTCCAATCATCCCAAAGGCAGGTGCTAATTCACCAGCTTTGTCAAAAACTCCTCGATTAATTGCATGGCGTTGTTCTAAAAAATCTAATTCAGTCTCTAGTATATTTCTGACTAATTGAGGATCTGTTCCATCTACTACCAATTGAATTCCTTTCTTCAAAAACTCATCATCTAATTGATAAGCCTCATCCTCTAAAGCAAGTAACCCCTCTCTTCTTGCTTTTTCAGCAAAACTGACCAAAACAGAAATTATATCACCTGGTTCCTCATTTTGCCTTGAAAAGGCTATCTTCAATGCCCCAACTGCATCCTTTAATTGTCTAAAAGAGTAAGCAAGAATTACCCCACCCAGTGTACCTCCAAAGACGATAAAAGCAGAAACGAGATTTAAATAAATAACAATATTCCCTTCCAATATCATTCCAAAAGCTACTAAAGAAATCCCTAAAACTAAACCTACTATCGTTGCTAAATCCAACATTATCACCTCATTCCCATTCTGGTTTAAGTCTAATCCTCCTCTTGTAATCAATTATCATCTCGATTATATCATCTACATCCTCTTTAACAATCAAACGGTGATTAGTTGTCAATGTAATTACAGTATCAGGGGTTGCTTCAATTGTTTCAATCAATTCGGCATTAACAACTATCTCTGAATCATTTAATCTCCTTAATTTTATGATCATTATCACCCCTTACTTATGTAATAATCCCTTTGCTAAAAATTCAGTCTTGCTATAACAGCCTTTAGCAGATATCTAAATCTTTCTGCACTTTATTTTTATTGACAATTAACGTATGTTTTTGTAGGGGCGACTCCCCGTAGTCGCCCTGGGTTTAATCTAATTTTACGGGCAGACACGGGGACCTGCCACTACTTAAACCTTAAACTCAAACTATATTTTAACTCTTATTATCGTTTCATATTGACAATCTCTTGTAATAATTCATCAGCAGTCGTAATACTTCTTGAATTACCTTGGAAACCACGCTGAGTCGTAATCATCTCAGTAAACTCGCGGGACATATCTACATTTGACATCTCGATCGTTCCACCACTGATAGTTCCTCGACCACCAGCACCTGGAGCACCGATATTAGCTACCCCAGAGTTATTAGACTCTCTAAAGGTCGTATCTCCCTCTTCAGAAAGACCAGATGGATTATTGAAGGTAGCAGTGGCTATTTGAGCCAAGGTCTGCCGTTGGCCATTATCATAATAACCAGTGATAGTCCCTGAACCATCGATATCGAAACTATCTAAGTCACCAGCCTGATAACCATTGACAGTATCGACATCAGCACTAAAATCCCCTGCATATTGATTCATATCTTCAAAGTTTAAATCAATTGGTAAAGGATTTACTCCCTCAGGATCTAGTTGAATCCCACTATTTCCTGACTCATAATTACCATCTTCATCAAAAGTAATCACTCTATTCTCATCAACAAATTCATCTGCTCCATCATCACCTATATTTAACTGAGTAACATTATCTTCATCTATATCTAAAGCAGTTGCTATATCAGTATCCTCAACACCATCTAACTCTTGAACCCAAACATTCCCTAACTCATCCTTGATATCGACTATATTCCATTCCCACTCTCCACCATCACCATTGCCTTCTCCTACTCTCGTAAATGCTAAATTCACATCATACGTTCTACCTTGTGAATCGTAAGATTGGATTGAAGTATAGCGGGTAGAATCTTCAAATTGAGCAAAATCTGCTTCAAAATTTTCATCATCATCACCTGGAATGTCATCTGTTACTAAGTATTCTAATATTTCATCTCTTGGTGTTTTATTCTCAAGATCAAAACCATGTGCAGATTCATAATCATCTTCATCACTAATTCCAGGTACATCAGCACTCAAGTTTCCATCATAGGCAATCTCACTAGTCGCATTAGCATCCATCGACTGGCGCAGACTGATATCTTCTAACGGCTGATTGCTATCTATATTCTCATCCGCATCAGCCATCCAACCCTGCATCCGATAGCCATTACTCGAATTAACGAGATAGCCGTCTCTATCAAAGTTAGTATTTCCTGCTCTCGTATAGAGATCGGACGTCCCATCATTGACGACGAAGAATCCATCACCCTCGATAGCTAGGTCAGTATTTCGACCTGTTGACTCAAGACTACCCTGTTCCATACTCTTATCGATACTACCCAAACTAACACCAAGACCAACCTGTTGCGGGTTAGTACCTCCGCGACCATCCTGCGGTGCAGATGCCCCCTCCATCGTCTGGCTTAGCATACTCTGAAATGTTGCCCGACTCGACTTAAAGCCGGTCGTATTCACATTAGAGATATTATTACTGATAACATCCATTTTATCCATATGGGCTCCTAACCCTGAAACACCTGCAAACATTGATCGTAACATCTCTAAAACCCCTCCGTTTTATTAATTAATAATTGATAATTTACAATTGATAATTAAACACTTTCAACATAATTTTTTTACTGACACTTAATTACACTATAATTACAATTCCATCTATAATTTATCAAGATTCAACTTGATTTATCGCGTATAACTATCAACCGTAAAATTACTTTTATCATCTGTCGTGTATCAATCAACCAGTCTGACAGCCTGGGTCGACACAGAGACCGACCCTTACATTTTTCTTGGTAAATCAACACACAGATTGGCCTACTAGTCTGAATCTGCCTTTAAATTCAACCTTGCTTTTGAATTTGAGCTCTTACTACCACAGACACAGACTACTGACACAGACACATATCTCACTAATCACTCGTCACTCATAACTTATCACTAAATCCAGCCACCTCTGTCGGTTAGCGGCCAATAGCCTCCCTGAGAGCATCCAAATAATAAATTCCAATTAAACTTATTATTTTCCTACTCTTTAGCGGGTCCAGCTACTTCATCACAATCGCACTATCAATATCAGTAAATAGATTCTCCTCACTACTCTCTTCATCCATCGCCGTAATCACCGTCTCATTTTTAACACTGACAATATAAGCATTATTATCAGTCAAGACCAGCGATTCTTGAGCCCCTTTTGCTTTGGCTTTAGCAACTGCCTCTTCTAATTTCTGCAGTTCTTGACCATCAAAGTCAATCTCTCTTGACTTTAATCTTTGAGCTGCATGCTTAGAAAACTTCAACTTCTTACTATTTTTCAGCTTATCCTGTAGGAGTTGCTTAAAATCACTTTCCTTTTTATCTACTTTAATAGACTTCTTATTTTGAGGTGGGACTAAAGGCTGATTAGAATAGATTCTGGTCATGATCAACCACCTCCCCTAATTACATCAATTAACAATTTGTAATTGATAATTGATAATTAAATTCAAAAGATAAAACCAGATTTAGGCTGTTTCTTCTCCAGCACTACCTTCGCTTAATACCTTCTGAACATCTTCAATTGAATATTCTTTACCATCAACAACAATCTGGCTAGCTCTATCTTGACTGATGATTACCTTTTCTACCTTACCAGTAATCGGGGCCAACTCTTCTTTCTCTCCATCTTCACCTTCAACAGTCTGAACAATCTCAACCTGTTTATCTATAAAACTACTAGCATAAGTCAACTCTTGCTTTCTACTCTGACTTTCAACAAAACTAGACATTGTATTATTCAGATTCTGCATCTGCTCTAAAGCACTAAATTGAGCCGTTTGAGCGATAAATTCTTTATCATCCATTGGATCTAGAGGATCTTGATGCTTAAGCTGAGTAACCAACAATTCCAAAAATTCATCCTTCCCTAAATCCTGTGACCCAGGTTCTGTCTTACCAGTCAAATCAACATTACCACTAGCAGAAGCTCCTTCAACTGAACTCATCTTCTCCCCCCTTTAAACTACATAATCAACACCATCTAACTCAACATTTGTCTGTTGTTGCATTTCTTCCAGTATTTCTTCTGCAGTCAACTCTTCCAGATCTAGACTAAACTCTCGCTTGCTCTTTTGTTCCTGTTGCTGATTAAATAAGAATCCATCCTGTTCTTGCTCCGCAAAGCTTCCAGCATAATTCTCTCCTGCTTGAGCAGATAAAACATCAATCTGCCCTACCTCTAAATCTCGCTGTACCAAGATAGAACGTAATTTAGATAAGTTATTTTCTAATAACTCCTTTACCTCACCATTCTCAGAAAGTATCCTTGCAGAAACAACCCCATCATTCAGACCTATCCGTAAATTCAACTTCCCTAAAGACTCTGGGTATAATTGAATAGTAACTTGATTTTGATTCTTATTGGCTCCTAACAACTTAATTTCCTCACTGATCTGCCCTAATATACTTTCTAAGTTAAGCTGTTGACCAAAATCAACATTATTTACCTGCTGTTTTCCTTCAATCTGCTGATTATTAGCTAATAAATTATTAAGCTCAGCCAAATCAAATTCTTGCATTTCTTGTTCAGAAAAGTTAAAATCTGACGATCCATCCTGAAGCAACTTATCCAATTTTTCTTCATTTCCAGCAAATTGCTCTAGCAACTCCATATTTAATTGGTCTTCATTATTGAGTTGCACAGTTCCATCATTTTTAACCCTCTTTCCTTCTTGAGTCCTCTTACTTGCTTGAGCTAAATCAGCTTTATGTAGCATATCCTGAGCAAAGAGTGATTGTTCAGCATCAGTAGTTGATTCTTCTGTCATTAAAACTTCTCCATCCATCTGAGCTGCTAACTCTTTCAATTTTAACATCTCTTCCTGTTCTTGCTGAGATAATTTTAAAAGGTTACCCTCTTTTGCAGCTTGCTGTTGCTTAATCAACTTCTCTTGAACAAGTTCTAACTGCTTAATTAGATCCAGTAGCTTCTGATTATCATCAGCAGCCATCAATTGTTCAAGCTCTTGTAGTGACTGATTATCCAGCTCTGTCTCCAGTTGCTTAAGTATTTCTTGGATTTGTTGCTCTTCAACTTCTAACTCTTCAATCTCTAAGTTATTTAACAACTCACTTTTAAAAAGGTTAGTTAGATCACTGAGTAATGCCAAAATTTCTTCTAACTCTTCTTGACTAATCTCCTCTAAATCCCCTGCTAATAACTCTTGCAATCTATCAAGCTTCTTCTCTTCATCAACTTTAAATTTAGATTGTTTATTAGATAATTTATTTTTAGCAAGTTTAGTATCATCATCAACTTTAGATTCAGATTGTTTGTTGGATTCAACATTCTGATTTGATAATCTATCCGAATTATCCTGTAAAGCTGATAAGAAATCATCTCTGTTCGCAGTGGAGTTTTGTGGTTGCCTAGCTTGAGGCTGATAATTTCCACTACTTATTATATCTAGCAAATTCATCGGCATCTTCTTCTCACCCCCTTTCAAAAGCAATTGACAATTTACAATGCATAATTTACAATTGAATTCAAAATCTAAAATCTTAATTAAAATTCTTAATCTCGAGTATTCATTACCTCTGAGTTTTATAAACCAAAAAAACTCCTCGTGAATCGTTGGTGAATCACTACTTTAAAATTTAAATTTTTTACTAGTGGCTCTTCACTATTCATTGAGTTTTTGTTTTTAACTGTACATTGTAAATTGTAAACTGTAAATTTATTTTATCTGCTTTACTGTGATAATAGTGTCGAAAACTCAGCTGCTTCCTCATTAGGCATAAACTCCAAAATCTCAGCTACTATCTCTTCATCCATCTGACTTAATATATCTGTTGCTAACCTAACCTCCAAATCCGGTAATAGATCAGCAGCTCGCTGCGAATTCATCTGACTATAAATCTCTGCTAAGCGATTCAACTTAGTTTCATAATCTTCCCGCTCTACTCCCATTCTTTCTAGTTCTTCTTCTAAATCATCAATTATCTCATTTAATTGTACAACTTTTTCTTCAGTTCCTTCTAACTCAAAGTATAAACGTTGATTTTGCTCTTCTACTTCAGCCAATTGTGAATTGGCAACAGCTAATTCCTCTTCTAATCGTTCAATCTCTTCTTCGGCAGTCAAATAACCTCCTACCACAGGTAGATTACTCAATAAATCTATTCCTCCAGCTTTGACTTGATCGAAAGTATAAACTTCAAACATATCCAACAAAAAGACAGTAAACCCTGCTAAAACAACCAGTATAACTAACGCTAGGAGCATCTTTTTCTTCATCAACTCTTCCTCCTAATCTAATAAATAGAACCTTTATTCCCCTGATGATTAAATAAATTAATTGCTAATTCATCATTAATCTTCTGTTCTTCTTGCAAAACTTCTTCTGCATGCTCTTCGTATTGTTGCTCCTTTAATTTAACTAATGTCTTCTTCTCTTTAACCTTATCTAACAACCGGACCCGACACTGCTCAATCTTTTCTTCCCAGTATTCTAATTGTAACAATAACTCTTCAATCTCTTCAGTTAAATATTTGATATAATTCCGAGATCTAAGGGCAGAAGATAACTCAACTTCTTGTACCTCATTTCTTTCCAATTGTTGCTGACAATTCTGCTTCTTTATTTTATACCTGTCCAAATTAGTTTTAACTTGATTATATTTATGCTGTAACTTGGCCAACTCCTTTTGAACTAAAGCTTCTTCTTGTTCCTTTAAATTCAAAACAGATTGTAAGCCAAAAGAAAATTTCTTCATCTAATCAATCACCCCTCAGCAAAGATATCAATTAGCTGTTGTACTGTCTTGTGATAATCACTATCTTCCTTAATACCTTGCCGTAAAAAATTATTGACCTGCTTTAATTTAGACAATGCATAATCAAGTTCAGGATCACTACCTTCTTGATAAGCACCAATATTAACCAAATCCTTTGATTCTTCATAAGTGGCCAATACTTCTCTTAATTTTTGAGCAGCTTCTCTATGCTCCTGACTAACAATTTCATTCATAACCCTACTCACACTCTCTAAAATATCGATTGCTGGATAATGATTTTGGGCTGCCAAATCACGAGATAAAACGATATGACCATCTAAAATTCCTCTTACCGCATCTGCTATTGGCTCATTCATATCATCACCTTCAACCAAAACAGTATATAAACCAGTAATTGTTCCTCGATCATTGGTCCCAGCCCGCTCCATTAATTTAGGCAATAAAGCAAATACAGAAGGAGTATATCCCTTCGTTGCTGGAGGTTCTCCTACTGCTAGTCCTACTTCTCGTTGTGCCATAGCAAATCTCGTTACAGAATCCATCATCAGCATTACATCTTGACCTTGATCCCGAAAGTATTCAGCAATTGTAGTAGCTACTAATGCCCCTTTTAACCTCACCAAAGCTGGCTGGTCAGAAGTAGCTACAACTACCACAGAATTCTTCAATCCTTCTTCTCCTAAGTCACGCTCAATAAAGTCTCTGACCTCTCTACCACGCTCACCAATTAAAGCAATCACATTAATATCAGCTGATGTATTACGAGCAATCATTCCTAGCAAAGTACTCTTTCCCACACCACTTCCTGCAAAAATTCCCATCCTCTGCCCTTTTCCACAGGTCAATAGGCCATCTATACTTCTCAGTCCTACTGACAGACTTTCTGTAATTCGGGCTCTAGTTAATGGGTTAGGCGGTGTATTATTAATTGAATATTTTGCTGCTGCATCAGGAAATTTAAAATTGGACATTGGATTACCTAAACCGTCCACTACTTTTCCTAATAAAAAATTACCTACTTTAACCTTCAGTGACTCTCCAGTAGCAAATACTTTACAGTCCGGGCCAATCCCACTCATATCTCCCAGTGGCATCAACAAGACATTATTCTCCTTAAAGCCTACAACTTCAGCCTTGACTTCCCTATCAGCAACAATAGATTGGATCAAACAGACCTCTCCTAACCTTACATTTGGCCCTTCCGATTCAATAATTAAACCTATTACCCGCTTAACTTTACCAAAATGCTTAATCGGAGTTGAATTCTCTATTGCATTAACTAAGGAATCTAACTTAAGTAGTTCTTTACTCATTACTACTCACTTCCAATAGTTTTGCTTCTATCTCCTTCACCTGAGAAGAAACAGTCAAATCAACCCCACCAAAATCAGTTTCAATAATACAGCCACCAATTTCAATACTTTTATCAGTAATAACTTTGACCTCTTCTAAACCATTATTAGCCGTCAATAACTCTTTTTGATGCTGATTTAACCTTTCTAAATCCTGAGGATTAACCTTAATTTTAATTTGCTCTTCATAATCTAAATAATCCAATCCAGTTTCAACAAACTTTTCAATTAATTTAGAACTATCTTCTAACTGCTTACCAATCACCTTTTCACTAATTTTAATTACTAACTTAAACAGTTTCTCTTTTAATTGTGGTAATCGTTTAGCTAAATCTTGCTGATATAACTCTACCTCTTTTTCTAAATCCTCTACTAAACTTTTCAACTCTCCACTTATCTGCTGTTGTCCTAATTTAATCCCTTCTTGCTTGCCCAATTCAAGACCTTGCTGATAGCCTTTCTCCTTAGCTTGCTCAAATTTCTGCTCAATCTTTGCTTCAGCTTCTTGTTGGGCTTCTTTTTTTAATTTTTTCGCTTCTTGCTGAGCTTGCTGTAGTATCTGTTCAGCCTTCATTTCAGCACCTTCTAAAATATTATCTTTTTCTTTAATAACTTCAGCCTCAACTGCACTAATTTCTTCTCTTCTTTTTTCAACCTCTTGCTCTCTTTTTTCTTTCTTAGCAAAAGCATCTAATACTCTAGTTTTTTTTATCAGACTTAACCTGAGAAGATTTGATAATATTAGACAATTACCTCATCCTTTCCACCACGATTAATAACTATTTCTCCTTCTTCTTCTAGCCTTCTAATTTCATTAACAATATTTTGCTGTGCCTCTTCAACATCACTAATTCTAACTGGTCCTAAATGCTCTATATCTTCCCGTAACATTTGGGATGCCCGCTTTGATAAGTTATTATAGATCTTATCTGCAACTTCCTCACTGGCAGTTTTTAAAGCTAATGGTAGATCATTATCCGTATCTATCTGTCTCAATATTAACTGAATAGCTCGATCAGTTAATAAAATGATATCTTCAAATACAAACATCTTCTGTCTAATATCTTCAGCTAATTCTGGGTTTTCTTTATCCAGATCATCCAAAATAGTCTTTTCAGTAGAACGATCAGCCAAATTCAAAATATCAACAATCGAATCTATTCCACCAGCAGTTGAATACTCATTGGTCATTAAAGAAGACAATTTCTGCTCTAATACTCGTTCAACCTCTTTAATCACATCTGGTGAAATTCTTTCCATCTTAGCTATTCTTTTAGCTACTTCAGCCTGTTTAGCAGGAGGCAACGCAGATATAATGCTAGCAGATTGTTCAGAATCCAGATAAGCCAAAATTAAAGCAATCGTTTGAGGGTGTTCATTTTGAATAAAATTTAAAATTTGACTAGGATCGGTCTTTCTTAATTCATCAAAAGGTCTCACCTGTAATGAAGCAGTTAACCGATCAATAATACTATTTGCTTTAGATTCTCCTAAAGCTTTCTCTAATACTTCTTGAGCATAATCCATTCCACCATGGCTAATATAGTCATAAGCTACACACATTTGGTGAAATTCATCTAATACATCTTCTTTAATTTCAGTCGGCACTTTATCTAAATTGGCTATTTCCAAAGTCAAATCTTCAATTTCATCATCCTTTAAATGTTCAAAAACCTTAGCAGATGTGTCTGGTCCTAAGGAAACAAGTAAAATAGCTGCTTTTTCACTTCCAGTTAATTCAGGCACTATTTCACCTCCTTTATTCTTCAGCTAACCAACTTCTAATTAAATCAGCTATTTCTTCTGGTTGATCATTAACTAAATTACGAATGTTTCGCTGTAAGCGCTGTCTTTCCTTTTCCCCCTCACTCAAATTTGCAGCAGCAAATTCATCTTGTGCTTCATCAATTAAATAATCGATCTCTTGTCCTGCTTCTACTTCTTCTGTAGTTGTAGAATCATCTGGTTGCTCTCTTCTCTTATACAAAATAATTAATAAACTAATAATTAAAATTCCTACACCTATAAGTAGATATAATAATATTCTCTGCCTTCTTGATTCTTCTGCAGCTAATTCTTCTTGCCTCATCTGCTCTAAACTATCATCAAATTCCATACCTGTAACCGAAATCTGGTCTCCTCGATCAGTATCATAACCTACAGCTGCTGCTACAGCTTGACTAATACTTTCTTCAAATTGAGGATCCATTTCTTGATTTACAATTACTGAAACTGACATCCTCTCTACTGCTCCTGGTGATCTAACATGTCGTTCTATTGTTTCATTAATTTCATAATTAGTAATTCTCTCTATGTTTTCTCTTTCACTTTCATGTTCACTCGTTGCCTCATACTCTGGTAAATTTGAGGTTGTCCCTGGAACCCCCTCTGGATCAGCACTTCTTCCACTTTCTCGCTCTTCTTTTACCTGTTCACTACGAGCAATTCCACTATCATCAACAACCGGCTCATAACTTTTGCTTTCAATTTCATGCTCATCAAAATCTAAATCAGCATTAACTCTAACCACAAAGTTGTCCATCCCTAAAACCTTAGTCAACATTACATCCAAATCTCTTTCAATCCTACGCTCTAAACTATCCTGTATTTCAAATTGTCTATAATTCGACTCAAACTGACCTTCTTCTTCTAATTGTGCGGATAATAAATTACCTGCATTATCTACAATAGTAACATTATCAGAACTTAAGTCTTCTACACTACTGGCTACTAAATTAGCAATTGACTTAATATTTCCTGAAGATAACTTCTGTCCAGCATCAACCCCTACTAATACAGAAGCCTTAGCTGGTTTCTCCTCTGCTCGATAAATACTACTTTCACTAGGAGTAATTTGAACCCTAGCAAAATTTACATTATTTATCTGCTTAATAGTTCTACTTAATTCTCCTGATAAAGCTCGAATATAATTAACCTGTTGATCAAAATCTGTACTACCTAATTGGCTTTGATCAAATAATTCAAACCCAGCAACTCCACCGGTTGGTAATTCTTCTCCAGCCAAATCCAAACGCAACCTATGAACTTCTTCCTCTGAAACTAAAATAGTTCTGCCTTGTTCCTCTAACTGATATGAGATTCCTCTTTCATCTAAGCTATCAACAATAGTTGCTGCATCTTGAGTAGTTAACTCACTAAATAGGACTGTATATTCTGGTCTGCTAGCCCAATTGACTAAAATTAACAAACCTACAATTGTAATTAAAGCAGAAGCAATAATTAGGAGCTTAGCTTTTTTATCAAGGTTATTTAATAGTTGCTGAATCTGTTCTTTTATTTCTGAAATATTTTCAACCATATTCACACCCCAATCTTACTGCTTAAATATCTCACACTTGGATCCTCATTACTTCCTTATAAGCTTCAACAGCTTTATTGGTAACCGATGAAGCTAAGTCTAAAGAAAGCTTAGCTTTTTGAGCAGATGCCATAACCTGATGAACATTATCTGCTTTTCCTAAAGCCAAGTCTTCTCCTGCTTGATCTGCTTGATGTTGTAGGTTATTAACTTTATGTAATGAACTCTTTAAAATATCTCCAAAAGAATTACCAGGTTGATTGTTTTTATTATTTTCTCCTTGCTTCAATCCAGTTAATAATTGTTGTTTGCCTATATTATTGACTTCCATTAGTCTCCTCCTTCTTCTATTAGCCTATCCGTAAAGCACTTTCAAACATACTCTTAGCTGAATCTAAAGCAGTAACATTAGCTTCATAAGCCCTAGTAGCAGAAATCATATCTGTCATCTCTGAAACAATATTAACATTTGGCTTCTCTACATAACCATCTTGATTAGCATCAGGATGCTCTGGTCTATACTCCAGTCTAGCTGGCTCATCACTCTCAGCAATTTTTGTTATTTTAACCCCTTCTCCCGTTTGACTGTTATTATTAAATTTGTCCAACTCATCTTGTAATCTAGTTGCAAACACAGGTACTTGGCGACGATATGGTCCTCCATCTTCTGTTCTAGTCGTATTAACATTAGCTATATTATTAGAAATCAAATCCATTCGCACTCTTTGTGCTGTCAATCCCGAGCTACTAACATTCATTCCATTAAACACACCCAATTTTATCTACCTCCTTTTTGAATTACTGAATCTAACCTTTGAAATTGACTCGCAATCTTTTGTGACACAGCTTGATATTCTAAGGTATTTTGGGCCAACTTAGACATTTCTGCATCTATATTGACATTATTATCATCATTTCTTACATTAGTTTGTTCCATAGTATGAACTTGAGGTTTAACTGAATTAAGATCAGCCCTCCCTAAAGGAATATGTCTTTTGTTAGTTACATTTAACTTGCTTTCACCAGCTAAAGCTTTTGCTATTTCATCTTTAAATAACACATCCCGCCTTTTATATCCTGGCGTATCAACATTAGCTATATTATTAGAAATAGTTTGATGTCTCTTATTCAAGCCATCTAAGGACTTTTCTAAAACTCCAAAACTTTTATCACTAAACATTGTTATTTTATTCCTCCTTTGTTCTATTATACCAAGCAGTGAAACAACACGTATATTTACTATTTTCAGCTTTTTAATCAAAAATCCTGCAAGAAAACACATGATTTCAGCGAAAACATTCAAAGAAAACTCCACCTAAATAAATATTTATTTAGGTGGAGAGGTTCACTATATCAATCAAACCTTAAAATCTCAGCTATAGAACTTCTATTTAAACCCTACATACAATTATATAATATCTTAATAAAATAGCAAATTTAATCATCTACCACACTTAAAAGCTCCTTTGTTTTACAAAAGCTTCAAATATTATTCCTCTAGATCATAAATAGCGTTGAGATTAATCTCAACGCTATTTATGATCTAGTCTCATCTATTCTAGTTTAAACTTCTCTAACTATTAATCTATACCTTAATTCATTTTTTCTAGCTCTTTTAATAAATGATCATTTAAAATCTTAATATAAGTTCCTTTCATTCCTAATGATTTAGATTCAATTACACCAGCACTCTCAAATTTACGTAATGCATTTACAATTACTGAACGAGTAATCCCTACTTTATCAGCAATTTTACTAGCAACTAATAATCCTTCAGTTCCATCTAATTCAGCAAATATATGTTCAATAGCTTCTAATTCAGAATAGGATAGAGTATCTAAAGCAATGTGGATAGCAGCCCTCTTTCTAGCTTCCTTCTCCATTTTTTCACTTCGCAACCTTAAAATTTCCATCCCTACTGCAGTAGCACCATATTCTGCTAAAATCAAATCGTCATTATTAAATTTTTCTCCAAATCGAGCTAAAATCAAAGTCCCTAATCGTTCTCCACCACCATTAATTGGTACAACTGTAGTTAACTTATCCATGAAAATACAATCTTCATCCTTAAAGACACACATTCCACTTGCTTGTTCATAATTTGACTGAGTATCATAATGTTCTAATAGCCATTCATTGTAATCTGTAGGAAATTCTCCTTTATCAAGAACCTTCTCCATCATCAGATCACACTCAAATCTATTAATTAAACTATAGCCTAAAATCTTTCCTTCTTCATCAACTAAATAAATATTAGACCCTACACTTCTGCTCAATACATTAGATACTTCATTAAAATCAACTGCTTGTCCTGCAGAACGCTGCAACAATCTATTTATTTTCCGAGTCTTTTCTAGTAATTCTTCCATAAAGTTTCCCCCTTGATTTATTACTATTTCTTAATTATCTATCAGACCAGTTAAATTATACATTAATTTTTATGTTATTTCAAATATTATAAGATATATTTACTTAAATCCTTATCTGCAACAACATTTTCTAATTTATCTTTAACATAACCTCTATCAATCACTATTTTAGATTCTGAAATCTCTGGAGCTTTAAATGAGATTTCCTCTAATAAATTTTCTAAAATAGTATGAAGCCTTCTTGCTCCTATATTTTCAGTCTGTTCATTAACTCTAAAAGCTATTTCTGCTAATTCATCAATTGCCTCAGCAACAAACTCAACCTCTAACCCTTCAGTTTCTAATAAAGCTTTATACTGTTTAGTTAAAGCATTTTGGGGCTCTGTTAGTATCTCTTTAAAATTATCCTTAGATAGACTATTTAACCTTACTCTAATTGGAATTCTCCCTTGTAATTCTGGAATTAAATCAGTAGGCTGACTGACATGAAATGCTCCAGCAGCAATAAATAATATATGATCTGTCTTAACTGGACCATACTTTGTCATCACCGTCGAACCTTCTATAATTGGCAAAATATCACGTTGTACTCCTTCTCTAGAAACATCAGGATTGGAATTTGATTTACCTTTAGCTATCTTATCAATCTCATCTAAAAAGATAATGCCTGATTCTTCTACTCGCTTAATAGCCTCTCGACTTACTTCATCTATATCGATTAACTTTTGTGCTTCATCCTCTTTCAATATCTTCCTTGCTTCTTTAACTGTCACTTTCCTTTTTTTCTTCTGATTAGAAAACATATTTCCAAAAACATCTTGAAAATTAACACCCATCTCTTCTATTCCAGCTCCAGAAAAAATCTCAACCATTTGTGAATTATTATCCTCAACCTCTATTTCTATTATTCTATCTTCTAACTTTCCTAACTCTAATTGATGACGTAATTTTTCTCTATGCCGCTCAAAACGCTCTTCCCGTTCAGTATCTTCTGTAGCCTCTTCTTCTTCAGCAAAATTATTAAACATATTGCTAAAAAGATTATTATTTTTCTTTTTAGGACGAGGAAATAAAACATCCAAAATTCTTTCTTTAGCTAACTCCTCTGCTTTACCCTCTACATCTTTCATTCTTTCTTGCTTGACCATTCTAATTGCCGTTTGTACTAAATCCCTAATCATTGACTCTACATCACGCCCTACATAGCCAACTTCAGTAAATTTAGTTACTTCAATTTTAATAAACGGTGCTTTAGTTAATTTAGCCAATCTCCTTGCTATCTCTGTTTTTCCTACACCAGTTGGTCCAATCATTAAAATGTTTTTGGGAACAACTTCTTCTCTCAATTCATCTGGTAACTTTTTTCTTCTATACCTATTTCTAATGGCTATTGCTACTGCTTTTTTAGCATCACTTTGACCAACTATATACTCATCTAAACTTTCAACTACCTGCTGTGGAGTAAACTCCTCCATTCTGCTCCCCCCTATATCTCTTCTACTGTAATTTGATCATTTGTATAAATACAAATATCTGCTGCTATTTCTAAAGATTTTTCAGCTATTTCTGCAGCAGTTAAATCAGTAAATTCAGCCAAAGAACGAGCTGCAGCTAACGCATAAGAACCCCCAGAACCAATAGCGGTTATTCCATCATCCGGTTCAATAACATCTCCCGTTCCTGATATAACTAACAAACTACTTTGATTAGCTACAACCAATAAAGCTTCCAACTTCCTTAACATCTTATCCGTTCTCCACTCTTTAGCTAATTCTACTGCTGCTCTTTCCAAATTACCATGAAATTCTTCTAACTTCCCTTCAAATTTTTCAAATAATGTGAAAGCATCAGCTGCAGTTCCTGCAAATCCAGCTAATACATCATCATTAATTCGTCTAACCTTATTAGCTCCATGTTTCATTACAGTATGTTTCATCGTTACCTGACCATCTCCACCGATAGCAACATTTTTTTCTCTTTTTACCGCTATAACCGTTGTCGCCTCAAACATTTTATCCCCCTACCTATATACTTTTTTCAGTTAAACCCTTATAATAAAAAATTTAGGTTGGTTAAGTTTACAATTTATAATATTTTTTCATAATCACATTCCGAACCAATACAGTAATGCTTGGTTTCTTTTTTAGTCTTCTTTTCAACTAAAAACTGCTCACAATCCGGGCATTTTTCTTTAGTAGGCTTGTGCCATGTCATAAATTCACAATCCGGATAATTGCTACATCCATAAAAGACTCTTCCTTTCTTACTTTTTCGTTGGATAACATCTCCATCCTTACATTCAGGACACTTAACACCCATTTTCACTAAAATAGGCTTTGTATTTTTACAATCAGGAAAGCCTGGGCAAGCTAAAAATTTACCATACCTTCCATGCTTAACGACCATATTCTTTCCACACTTTGCACATACTTCATCAGTTACTTCCTCTTCTAGTTCAACTTTCTCCATGTTCTCCCAAGCAGATTCTAATCTTTCCGCAAACGGCTCATAAAATTCTCCTAACACTTCAACCCATTTTCTTTCTCCGCCTTCAACTTTATCTAAATTCTCTTCTAACTGAGCTGTAAATTCTACATCGGTCACATTAGGAAAATGTTCAACTAATAATTTATTAACCAATTCCCCTAGTTCAGTTGGTTTAAATTTCCCATTTTCTTTTTCAACATAATTTCTTTTTTGAATTGTACTAACTACTGGGGCATAAGTACTTGGACGTCCAATTCCCTTTTCTTCTAAGGTCTTAACTAACTTAGCTTCAGTATAACGAGGTGGTGGTTTAGTGAAATGTTGATCAGGAATCACTTCACTTAACTCCACCTTCTCTTTCTCTGCTAACTCAGGTAAAAGCTCATCTTTTTTACTCTGTCTAGTAGTATCAACCTTTAAAAACCCAGGAAATAACTCTTGAGAACCCTTGGCCCTTAACCAATACTTTCTACCTTTTATGTCAACAGTTAGAGTTTTATAGACAGTAGCACTCATCTGACTAGCTACAAACCTTTCCCAAATCAATTTATATAACTTATATTCTTCCTTACTTAAATATTTTCTCATTTTATTAGGGGTTCTATAAACTGACGTTGGTCTAATTGCTTCATGAGCATCTTGAGCTTTATTTTTAGCTTTATATTCTTTAGGTTTATTGGATAAATACTTTTCTCCAATTTGCTCAGCTATATATCCTCTTAATTCATTCTGAGCTTCTTTAGAAATTCTAGTAGAATCCGTTCTCATATAAGTAATTAAACCTACTGCCCCTTCAGAACCTAGATCAACTCCCTCATATAATTGTTGAGCTAGATACATCGTCTTTTTAGTACTAAAATAAAGGTTAGTAGATGCCTTTTGTTGTAAGCTACTTGTTGTAAAAGGGGCCGAAGGATATCTTCTCCTTTTACTTTCTTTAATTTTATTGATCTTTAAATCTTCATTTTTTAATCCTTCTACGACTTGCTCAGTCTCTGCTTTATTATTTAACTTAAATTTTTTGTTGTCAATTCTATATAATTTTGCTTTAAACTCATCTTTATTTTCATTCTTAACTTCAACATCAACTGTCCAATATTCTTCAGGTTCAAAAGCCTTAATTTCTTCTTCCTTTTGGCAAACCAACTTAACAGCCACCGATTGAACTCGTCCTGCACTCAATCCTCTTCTTACTTTTTTCCATAGTAATGGGCTTAATTTATAGCCTACTAATCGATCAAGCACTCTTCTTGCCTGTTGAGCATCAACTCTATTTTCATCAATCAAACGTGGCTCTTTTAAGGCATTCTGTACTGCTTTTTTAGTGATTTCATTAAATTCAATTCTACATTCTTTTGATTCATCTATATCAAAAGCACGGGCCAAATGCCAAGAAATTGCTTCACCTTCTCGATCAGGGTCAGTTGCTAATAATACCTCTTCACTCTTTTTAGCACCCCTTTTTAACTTCTGAAGTATCTTCCCTTTCCCTCTAATCGTTATGTATTTAGGTTTGAAATTTTCTTCAGGCTCAACCCCTAATTGACTCTTGGGTAAATCGATTACATGCCCCATTGAAGCCTGTACTTTAAAACCTGGACCTAAAAATTTACTAATTGTTTTAGCTTTAGCAGGAGATTCTACAATTACTAATTTATCTTTTTTCTTAGCCACATTTTCACCTCCATATCCCTACATTAGTTAATGTATTCTGCTGTTACATTATTTATAACTTCAAATTCAGAAATATGCTGACCTATAAAAGCTAACCTCAATTCATCATCAAGTACCTGCTGTAGTATTTTCCACAAATACTCAGTATTAATATAATTATTAGGTGCCTTAAATAATTCACTAATCAAGTCCTCTAATTCATCATCTGCAATCAAGTTTAAATAACTTAATCTTAAGATAACTCCTTGAATTTTAACATTAAATTTAAATCTTTCTCTAAAACTAAAAACACGATATTTATGATCATCTTCTTGCTTGATATATTTTTGATTTAATAAATTATCTGTTGCATCTATTCTTTCCGAAGAAGCAAAAATAAATTCAAAAGCTTGATTAATCTCTTTTAAACCATAACCTTCATCTTGTAAAAAATTAATTAACTTTTTTTCATCTTCAATTAACTCTTCATCATATAATAAAGTCTTAACTAAATAACTAATTATTTTAAATACATCATTATTAATTTTAGAACCTCCTTTCACAACTTAACATCACCTCTTAATTTAAATTTTCTTCCTGGTAATTGTTTTACAAGACCTTTTACTTCTAATTCTAATAAAATTGAATTTAATTGAGCTGAATTCAATTCAACAGCACTAAGTAAATGTTCAAACTGCTGAGAATTAACTGTTAGTAATCTATAAATTTTCTGTTGGTATTGGGATAAAGATTCAAATATTTCTGTGTCAAATTTATCCTCTGAATTCGATTTAATATCATTGTTATTAACATTTGATAGTTGTAACTCATCTAAAACATCGTCTAAGTCTTGCACCAATTTAGCTCCAACTTGAATCAATTGATTGGTACCTACACTCTGCTTTTTAGTTATATCACCAGGAATTGCAAAAACTTCTCTACCTTGATTTAAAGCTAAATTAGCAGTAATTAACGACCCACTTTTCTTAGTTGCCTCAACAACTATTGTCCCTAAACAAAGCCCGCTAATAATTCTATTTCTAGCAGGAAAGTTTTTTCCTTCTGGTTTGGTAGTTAATGGATAAGAACTAATAACCGCTCCTTGTTTCATTATTTTCTGAGCTAATCCTTCATTCTCTTTAGGATAGATAACATCTATTCCAGAACCTAATATAGCATATGTCAAACCAGATTTTAAAGCACCTTGATGAGCAGCCGTATCTATTCCATAGGCCAAACCACTGACAACATTCAGCCCTTTTTCAGCCAATCTTTGACTTAATTTAGTTGCTATCTTCCTTCCATAGTGAGTACATTTTCTAGAACCAACTACAGCAATACAAGGTTTATTAATCTCTGCAATACTTCCTTTATAATATAAAATAGGGGGCGGATCGTAAATCTCCTTTAATAATTTAGGATAACATTTATCTGATAAAGTTACAACCTTAATCTCAAATTCATGTAATCTTTTTAATTCTGCTTTAAAATCAAAATTCTTCTTAGAATCAATAATTCTTTGACTCAATGAATGACCGATCCCACTTACATCAACAAGTAATTCTTTATCTGCTTTCCAAATCCCTTCTGCATCACCAAAATAATCTAGCAACTTTTTTATTCGCTGCGCTCCAAAACCATCAATCTTATTTAACCAGATCCAATAACCTTTATCTTCCATGATGCCCCTCCTGTTAAATAATTGGTGCCAATAACCTTCCAATTAATAACTTCACCCTATCCCAATTTTCTAATTGCTGATAATCTTCTAATTCATATCTCTTACTCTGCTCTAAATTCAAGGCTATTTCTTCCATTATTTTCTTAGAAAAGTCTTGATTAAAGAATACTACATTCAGTTCATAGTCAAGATAGAGACTTCTCATATTAAAATTAGCAGAACCAAGCGATAAAATCTGCTCATCCACTACCAACATTTTAGAATGTAAAAATTCATCTTGATAATGATATATAGTTACACCTACTTTCAATAACTCTTCAAAAAAGGACATATTGGCCCAGCTAAGTAATAAGTTGTCAGTCTCTTTAGAAACGACTACATTAACATCTACTCCCTTTAAAGCTGCTGTTTGTAAAGCAGTTAGAATATTATCATTTAAAATCAAATAAGGCGTAACTAAATAAATTTCTTTTTGTGCTGCGGTAATTAAAGCAAAATAATGTTTATTCATTCCAGACCAAGGGGTATCAAATCCAGTAGTAATTAATTGAATTGCTACTCCTTCTTTTTCATCATATTGAGAAAAATATCTATCACTTAAAATTTTCTTGCCAGTAATATAATGCCAATCGATCAAAAAAACTTTCTGCATCCAACTAACTGCTTCACCTTTAATTTTAACTTGAATACTTTCTCTTTTATTTCCTGTTACATATTCATCTCCTAAATTAACATCCCCAATAAAAGCAACTTTACCATCTACAATTAAATTTTTGCGGTGATTACGATGATTAAGTTTTCCTCTTAACAGAGAAGTAACTAAACTATTATAAGCCTTAATTTCTATCCCTACTTCTTCTAATTCTTCTTTATAATTTTGACCTAATTGAAGACTCCCTAATTTGTCATAGATAACCCTTACTTCGACACCATCCCGTGCTTTTTCAATCAATAACTTTTTGAGTTTTTCCCCGATCCGATCATCCCTAATAATATAAAAACAGATATGAATATGATCTTTTGCTTCTTTTAATTGGGCCAACATCTCCGCAAAAATATCTTCTTCCTTAAAGATTGCTTTAGCTTTATTGTTAGTAGTTAAAGCTAATCCACTAGTTCTCTCAATTAACTTTGAAATCCCATCTTCTCTATCATCTGCTAATGAATCTTCAGTATCAGTTTTAGCAACTTCAGTTAGTTGCTTCAAATATTGCTCACGTTCTATATAATAATTATTTAATAACCCCTTGTTTCTCCAGGTTTGAACAAAAGAAAAAATTCCAAATAAAAAAAACAATATAAATAAAAGTTTAAAAATAAAGCTAAGATTATCAGTAAAGTACATTCCTACTAAGCTTAATCCTAATAAACCACTAACCCCCAGTAAATAAGGATAATAAGCAATTATCACCTTCTTATTACCTAAAAAGAAAAGATTAAAATAAATAATAGTAATTATAAATAATAAAAATACTCCCCTCCACAAACGAAACATTCATTCACACCCTTTTATGGTTTCTTGAAACTCATTATATTTTTTCCTGAATTATTAATTTTTATACTTCAACTCACTTAAAACTAATTAATTCACATTGATTCAATCTAAATTTTAGTAATTTTTAATTAAAGAAACAGACAAGCTAAAATAAAGAAAAGAATCGGAAAAATTCCGATTCTTTTCTTTATCCTATCTTTTGATTAGTAATTTCTAAAACTTCTGCTTTTAATTCTTGAGCTTTTTCTTTTAACTCTTTCATTTCAGCCCTTTTGTCGGCTACATAATCTTCATCCTTTATAGCAGCTAAATTAATATTTACATTCAACTCTGCAGCTTCTAATGCAGCCCAAGCCTCAATAGCACCCACACCTGCATCACTTACCGCATGTGTATTTCCTTTCTCAGCAGCAATTAAAGCTTGTTCTAAAACTTCAATACTCTTTTTAGCCATCGTAAAAGGAACCTCAGTTGCTTTTTTAGAAGCTTTCTTTAAAGCCTTAGTTCTCTTTTCTTTTTCTTCACTAGTCTTCTTGGGCATCTTTAAAGCATCCATATAAGAATTAAATACTTCTATATCTTGATTTACCAAATCAAGATAATCATCTTTTAAACCATTGGTGATCTCAATCAACTCTTCCATTTCCCCTTGAACATCAGCATAATCTTCCTTACCTACAGTCAATGAACCTACCATACAAGTAGCAACAGCAGCTAAAGTGCCACTCAATGCTGCAGCACTTCCTCCACCAGGTGCTGGCTTATCAGAAGCAAAATCATCCATGAACTGACCAATTTCCTGCTTTCTAATCATTTTAAATCCCCCCACTAATTTTATTTTCCTAATATCTTATTCTTTAATAAATATAATTATCCTCCTTAATTTAATAAATTTTTCTCTTTTCAAACATAACTTACTAATTTTAATTCAACAATATTTTTTCCGATACATAAAAATATATAATCTATTCAATAATAATTTAAAAGTCATCTATTTAAGGAGGTTACTTGATGTTTATCGTAATAATTCGTACAATCATTTTATATACTATTGTATTTTTAACTTTTAGAGTTATGGGTAAAAGACAGATTGGCGAATTACAGCCATACGAACTGGCAATTACAATTATGATCTCTGCCTTAGCCGCTATTCCTATGCAAGATACTGATATCCCTTTAATTAATAGCTTAACACCTATTATTCTAATCTTTTCTACTCAAATTTATATGTCTGCTATCACTACTAAAAGTACAACAGGAAGAAGACTTATTTGTGGAAAACCTACAATTTTAATTGAAAATGGCCAAATTGTTGAAGGAGAACTCAATAAAAGTAGAATTAATATTAATGAATTACTAGAAGAACTTAGAATTAAAGGCTACCCCGACATTTCTGAGGTAGAATTTGCTTTTATTGAAACTAATGGAGCTCTTAGCATAATTCCTAAATCTCAAAAAAGACCAGTTACTCCTGAAGATCTAAATATTGATACTGACTATGAAGGAATTCCACATCCTATAATTATAGACGGTCAAATTCATACTAAAAACTTAGAGAAAGTAGGGCTTTCTGAAGAATGGTTAAAAGAAGAATTAATTTCTCTAGGAATTAATAATACATCTGATATCTTCTTTGCTAATCTTGATTCAACTGGCAATCTATTTTATCAAGTTTATCGCCAAAAAAATAAGTAAAATATTTTTTAGGGGAGTTGATCAAACAATGAAAAACATTATAATTTATACTACTATTTTATTAATTATTACTTTGAGTCTCGTCAGCTACGTATATATAATAACAAATAATAGAGCTGAACAACTAATTTTAAAGCTAGATACTTTAGAAGATGATTTAACTAATAACAACTGGGACACTATCGAAAATAATACTGACTCCTTAAATCAAACTTGGGAAAAAGCAAGTTTTACTTGGAGCATTTTTATGGATCATAATGAAATTGATAAACTAGCACTCTCTATTTCCAAAATTACCTCTCTAATAAAGTTGGAGAAAAAAGAAAAAGCTTTAACCGAACTAAAACTTGCTAAAGAGTTAGCTAGACAAATTCCAACTAATGAAAAAATAAGAATAGAAAATATCTTTTAAAGTTTTACTCTGTCATTACTTAATCTATAACTAAACAACTCAAATTTTTTTGTTTTTAAGCTTTACTAATTACTAGTTACCGTTATCAAATTTAACCTTAATATAAATAAATTTAATTTTAAAATTGAATGACTATATATAACTCCGATCAAGGCTACGATATTGAATTGCTTCTGCTATATGGTCAGAATTTATTACTTCTTCACCTGCAAGATCAGCAATTGTTCGGGCCAACTTTAAAATTCGATCATATGCTCTGGCACTTAAATCAAGTCTTGAAATAGCTTGTTTTAATAATTCCTGCCCCTGCTCATTTATAGTACAATATTTTTTGATCAAGGGATTATTCATTCTAGCATTATACATTATGTTTTCTTTGTCAAATCTTTTCAACTGAATCTTTCTTGCCTTTTTGACCCTTGCTCTAATTTCGGCAGAACTCTCTCCTGACTCATAAGTGGTCAATTCATCGACCTGTAAACGTGGTACTTCTAAATGAATATCAATTCTATCTAACAAAGGTCCTGAGATTTTATTTAGATACCTCTTTATTTCATAAGAATTACAACTACAGTTTTTACTAGTATCACCGTAAAAGCCACAGGGACATCCGTAAGCAACAATAATACAAATAAAATTATCCTATATACAGAATTGCCCAAACCCCCTCCACCACAGGAACTACCAGAGGATACTGTGGGGCAACGGATTAAAAAAGCTAGGTTAATAAAGGAGTTGAATAAGAAGCAGTTAGCTAAAAAAGCAGGAATGTGTGATAATACTATTATTGACTATGAAAAGGAAAGATATACTCCTAGTGTTAAAAATTATGTTAAATTAGCTGAAGCATTAGATGTGAAAATAGATTGGCTATCAGATTATGATACCCTGCCTAAAAAGACTCTAGGACAAAAGGTTAAAAAATGTAGATTATTAAAAGGATGGACTCAATCGGAGTTAGCTCAAAGAGCAGCTCTTGATCCGACTACTATTAGCAGAATCGAACAAGATAAAGTTACGAATCCAGATAGTAAGACAATGAAAAAGTTAAAACACACACTTGGGAAACTTATGTGAGTTTATGGTAAAAATATATTAGTTTATATATGCTCAGTAGGCTCTTAACATTAATTGTTTTAGCGTGATGACCAACCTTGGAATAAGAAAACTATCACCATAAAAGATGATAGTCTGGTTAAATCAATTATTCTCTTTTTAAATACTGGTCATGATGCTTTTATTAGAAGATGTGATTCAGGAGTGCCCTCCTCCTGAACTACATCTTCCTTTTAAACGCCATAGTTTTCCATTTAAGCACTATGATCTGGATGTCGTGAACTTTAGGATATCCCTGACGTTAGCTCTTTAATGTCGGATATCCTCGTAGTTCACGACGTCCCATTTCATGCTGGTGTTGGCCCGTTAATAATTAAATTACTTGAATAAATTTTCTTAAACTTATAAAATTTTTCACTAGCGTTGCATCGTTTTTTATAAAAAGTTCTTGAAAAAATAAAACTCCTTTGATTAAATGGATACGTACCCGCCAGTACAAAATCCATGAAATCAAAGGAGATGAAATCATGAATAATTGTACCATACTTTTGACTAAACTTCTAGATGTTATTGATAAAAACTTTTTGAAAGGCCTAATTGACAAATACAATTCAGATTATAAGGTTCATAAACCTAACAACAGAAGTTCACCTATTATATCTACTTTATTTTCATCTTACTAAAAAAGAAAGCTTAGAAGATTTTATTTGTGATTTAGAAAATAATAATCAACTAACTAAAACGTTACCTAAAATAAGCAAATCTCAGTTATCTCGTAAAAATGAAAGTAGACCTCATGAGATATTCTTTGAAATTTTTCAACACTTATTTGATAAGCTTAATGCTAATAAAGGGCTTCAAGAAGCCTTAAAAGAAATTGGATTTGTGAAAATCTTAGATTCTTCAACTATAAGTTTATGTTTGTCATTATTTCCTTGGGCTAAATTTAGAAGCACTAAAGGTGGAATTAAACTTCACACTTTATATGATTTGAATACTAATGCCCCAGAAAATATAATAATAAGCGATGCTATAATTCATGACAAAGAAATATTTGATAATCTAATCTTTAACCCTAGCTATACTTATCTCTTTGATAGAGCTTATATAAAGTATCAAAAGTTTGATGAGTTTATAGATAATGATATCTATTTTGTGACTAGAGCAAAATCTAATACTAAAATTGAAATCATTAGATTTTTAGATTTAAATTCTAAAGATAAAGAAGCAAATGTTATATTAGATGCTGATATAATGCTAGGTGATCATACTTCAAAAACTAGAATGAAACAGGAAACAAGATTAGTTAGAGTAAAAACAACTGATCGAAATGGCAATGAAAAAACCATTGATATTTTAACTAATCGCTTTGATTTGGATGCTCATGTAATAGCTTATCTGTATAAAAAACGATGGCAAATAGAGCTGTTTTTTAAGTGGATCAAGCAGCATTTAAAAATAAAGAGCTTCTTTGGACAAAATAAAAATGCTGTCTTAACACAGATTTATAGTGCTGTAATCTTATTTTTAACTTTAAAATTACTTGAAAAAGAATCTGAATTCAAAGGAAGTTTACTTAAGCTCACTAGAAAGATAAAGTATTCCATTTGTTCAGTTACAACAAATGATTTCAATTGGAATAGATGGATTAACAGTAGTTGATAAAATTTTACTACCTAAAACCTAGGTTGATAGACTTTTATCTAGAAATATATTCTATATTTTACTTTTAATATAGAAAAAGAGCTACTGTCAAAGTAATTATTGCTTTGAAAAGTCTGCTGAGCTATAAATTTTTGATTGCTAATTTGATTTGATTGAGTTAGTAAATTTATATTTTTTAACAATGCAACGATAGTGTATTTAACTATAACATTAATTTCTACTAATAATTAAAAACACCTCCTATGAAAGTAAGTTAAACCATAAATAATTCCATTACTTTCCTAATGCTGTTGTTTATGGTATAATAATAGTTAATTATATCTATTACATTTACAATAGGAGGTTTTACAGTATGATTAAACAAATAGACCAAATTATTGAAGAAATTAAATTTGAAAAAATTGGTATTTTGGAAATCACAATTATTTGTTTTTTAATAATATTGAATTTTAAATTATTTTTATAAAGGGGGTGATAGTATCTCTAAAAAAGATCTTAATGAAGCGATTAAAAATATTGAAGAAAATAACTTTTGGTCTCTCACAAAGCAAATCTTTGAATTTAATAAATTATGCTCCATAGTAAATGAACAATGGGAAAAAAATAAGTCATTTGAATATAAACGCAGACATGTATATGCAAGGATTTATGGCTTATTAATGGAAAGTATTAATGGATATAAACCATCTCCAGTATTTTGCAAAATAAAAGAAATAACTAACGGTGATTTTAATAACATGGAATTATATTTACATATAATTGAACAACAAATTGAAAAATTTTATTTTTCTGGTCCTATAATGAGAGGTAAAAATCAATTTCAACTATATCCACTATTTTTCTTATACAAAGTTTTATTGGAAATTGGCAAGCTAACAGGTGAGTATAAAATATCTGATAAGGAATTTTACTATTGGATATGCACAAGTACTAATTATAACGATTATAAAAATGTTGTTCACTCAATTTTACATAGTAGAAAACATAATAATTTACAACAATTAGATAAAATAGATACAAGATATGATAGAATTATTGAGGTCTTACCGCAATTTGATTTAGGTTCAGGTAGTGGAAGACCAGAATATTATGCTTTAAAAAGTGATTATCTTTCTAAAGTTAAAAGCAAAGTATTAATGTTTGAATTTATCAAAAGTATCCAAAAAGATTATATTGGCTCTATTCCCAATGGAACTATAAATAAAGATAAATATAAAGATTTTCTAACCAAAAATATATCATTAATTCCTAAATTGAGGTGATAAAAATGAATAATTACTATGAAAGATTACGCAATGAGACAGACTTAATTAATTACTTATATGAATATATAACTAATACTAAAAATATGATTTTTTCTAAAAACGATATTAAAAACTTATATTTTTCACTTAAAACTCAAAGGTTAGTTGTTTTAAATTCTAAGCCTGGAATGGGAAAGACAGAATTATGTAAATCTTATGTAGAAGCATTTGAAAATCTTTTAAAACCAGAAACTATAAAAAAAATATTCATCCCTATCAAAAAGGATTTTGACAGAGCTGATTTATTAGGATATCAAGGACTTGATGAAAAATACTATCCATCTAAATTTGCAAGAGAATTATTTGAGTTAAATGAAAATGGAATCCCTGAACCTAAAGATGATTTTAAAATTTATTTTATCATCTTAGATGAAATGAACCTTAGTCAAATTGATTTTTATTTCAGTGAAATTCTAGCTTCTATAGAGAATAACGAGAATATTGAATTACCCAATGGACAAGTTGTTTCATTACCTGATAATACATTCTTTTTGGGAACTATAAATTCTTTCACCTATGAAAGTTCAAGAAACCCTGTTAGTGGTAGTGTTAAACGAAGAGCTAATATAATTAATGTTAAGAATCCTTTAAATGAAATTCTTGAAATAGAATCTGAAGATAAAAGATATAAAAAATTCGTAAAATGGATTAATAAAATCATTTCTCAATCTAAAAACAAGTTTAATATCAATGAAGATTTTCTTAATCATTTTAGACATTTAAACTTTGAGCAGTCTAATTTTAATGATGAAAATTTTTCTAAACCACTATTTAACTTAACAACTTCCTTAAATACTAATAAAGAAAATCAATTAACTTTTGGAGTTTTGCAAGATATTATTGAATATATATTTTTTTCAAACTTTGATGAACTTGAAACGTTAGATGTTCAAATAACTCAAAAAATACTACCACAATTATCAGGATCTATTAAAAAACTTGAAGACTTTGAATCATTCCTAGATGAATATTCACTTGAAAAAAGTAAAAAAATCTTTTCTCAAATGAAACAAGATGCTACAAATAATATGGGACAAATAATTCCTTTATGCTAGGTTGTGAATAAAATGAATATTAAGTGTATACTTAGAAATGAAAACAAAACAGAATATAAAATTGAATCAAAAGATAATGTGGAAGTTAAGGAAGGTAGATATTCATTACTTTTTACAAATATCCCTATAAAAGAGAAATGTAAATTAAAGATTAACAATGAATATTATGATATATTAAATAATTCTAGTTATTCTCTGTCTATAGATTTAATTAATAATATAGGTTACTTTAAATATGAAATTTTAGATGATAAAAATAACTCTTTATTTACTTTCCAACTTTTTAGTAAAACTTCTAAACTAGCTAAAAGAGATTTTTATAGGATGTTAGATTTTGTAGCAAATAATAATTTCTGGAATGATAAGCAATTTGTTTATTATGATAAGACAAACATTACTCATAAAATAATAGATCCCTTATTCCTTTTTAATTGGATCAATACTCATTTTGCTTATATTGAAGAATTAATTTTAAAGATAAATAAAAAAGCTAATAAAGATAAAACAACTAAATATAAACGTAGTTTTTCAAATTCTAATAAATATAATAAAAAAAGAACAATAAATCATTTAAGAAATAATCCGGAATTACTTATAGAAGATACCTTTGGTAATGGAATTATAAAAGTTGGAAATAAAACTTTTAACCCTCAAACTACTATTGAAGAAAAAATTATTAATAATATAAAAATAAATGAACATTTACAAATTTTAGAGTTATTATTATCTATTTATAATTTTTTAAATGATTTTAAAGATATTTTTTCACATTCTAGATATAATAGTATTCGTGAACAATGTAAAGAAAAAATATTAAAAAATAAATGGATGAAAAGATTAAAATATCTTAAGAATAACACTTTTTTAAATAATATTTCTGTACTAGATCTAAAACACATTAAAAGACATCCTATAAGTCAATTACAAATATCTAATCATATGTATGGAGAAATATATAAATTATATAAAGACTTTATAAATGACTACTATGAGTTTATAGAAGGAAAAAATCAAAATTTCTCTCAACACATTAAAAATATTGATAAAATATATGAATCTTTCTGTTGTTATTTATTAGCTGATATATTAGAATTAAAGTTCATTAAAGAAAATTTCTTGATTTCTGGAAAAGCTTTTAAGAATGATAAAATCACTTTATATTATCAAAGTAAGCCTACTAGTATGGAAGGTTGGGCTCTGAATGATACTCCAGATATCATCTTAAAACATACTAATGGTAATGTAATTATTTTAGATAGCAAATTTAAAATTAGAAATGGTAACGTAAAAGGAGAAGATGTTCAAAAACTCCAAGCTTACTTAAATAATTATTTTCAAAATATTGGTGGCATACTTTATCCAGGAAAAAATCTAGATTCTACCATTGATAAAATAAATAATCTTTATCAAGTTCATCATATTCCAATCTATCCTTGGAATAAAGTTAATTATTTAAGACTAAAAAAAGAAATTAGAAAAAAAATCTATAATTCTTTAGGAGGATGATAAAATGCCAACTGTTGAAATCACTTCTGAAATGCGAGAAAGATGTTATAATTTTGCAGTTAATATAATTGAGGGAGATAATCAACATGATCGACTCCCTGCAACCATAAAAACAAGAATAGAAAGAACTTTTGTAGGAAAATTAGCTGAATATGCTTTCTTACACTATTTAAGAGGAAGAGGGATAAATTATCCTGAGGGTGATATGTTTACAATACATGAAGGTCCAGAAAATGCAGATGATTATGATTTTAAAACCAATAATGGAAGAACAGTAGATACAAAATCTGCATCAAAACCATTTCATACTATCCTATAGACCAGTTTGATAATCAGAAAAAAGATTATTATGTAGGACTTAAACTTAACTCTCAATTAAATAATAATGGTGCAATTTTAACTAATTCTATAACAGAAACAACTATACATGGTTATTGTACCTATGAAGAACTAGGCCAAATGAGAACAAGATCTTTTGGTGAAGGACCTTGTAAACCCAAAAGATTAAATACACTTCATAATATAGAAGAAATATTTAATATGTTTTATTAAAAAGAGAAGGTATTTCTACCTTCTTTTTTTAATATCTTTTTTTATAATCTCTGCAATTACTTTAGCCATTAAAGGTGGAACAGCATTTCCAATTTGTGTTCTTACAGAAGATTTTGTTCCTAAAAACCTATAATTATCATCAAATGATTGTATTCTAGCAGCCTCTCTTGCTGTTAATGTTCTATCCCTTTCTGGATGAATAAACCTTCCTCCAGATGGAGTATCAAATCTAGTAGTAATTGTAATAGCAAGTTTGTCCCATTCTAATCTGCCATAAGCACCACTATGCTTAGAATTAATATTATATTTATCAGTTAATTTTTCCCAGTTTTCACCTGGATTAATTAATTTTATTTTTTCTATAGTAGACTTACTATGTCTTGTTGCCTTATGATTATAAAGTTTTTTAGAATTTTTTCTTCTTTCTCTTTGATAATCACTTAAATTCTCATCAACTATTTCATTTAAATAGTCATTTTTATAACCTAATTCTTTCTTTCCTTCTCCCGCTTCAAGATAATTCAAATCTGATATTGCTTCTTTTAGAGCAACTTCTTCTTTTTTTGCACATTCTTTAGTAGTTTCCTCTGCTAAATTTATCTTTTCGTATTTTGAACCTATTATAAAAAGTCTTCTTCTAGACTGTGGAACTCCAAAGTCGGCTGCATTTAAAACTGTTTTATCTACTTTATAACCCTCTCTACTAAATAACCTTATTATTTCATCTATAATTTTTCCATCATTAGAACTTAGAAGTCCTTGAACATTTTCCATCACAAAATAATCTGGAGAAATTTCAGTTAATATGTTAAAATAATCTCTAAACAAATAATTTCTCTCATCTTCTAAAAAACTCTCTTCTCTTATCCTTGCTCCAGCCATGCTAAATCCTTGACAAGGAGGCCCACCAATTACAATATCTACTGTTTTATTACCTATCTCTTCTTTTAATTTATCAACAACCTTAGCTCTATTTGTCATATCCTCTATTATGACCTTTGTTGTTAGATGATTAGACTTATAAGTTTTAGCTATTTGTTCATCTTTTTCTACAGCAGCTAGAACATTAAATCCAACTTTTTTAAACCCCTCTGAAAAACCTCCTGCTCCTGCAAATAAATCAATTATATTCATCACTTTAGACCTCCTCCAACCTTTCTTTGTTATCTGCATTAGAAATTTTATCTATATACTCTTCCAAACTATTACTTAATCTATATTTCAAATTATAACTCCTCAAGTAATCTAATTCTTCGTCAGTAAGATTATAATAAACAGCTAAAAGCTTGTCAATTTCATCGATTATATTCTTAGATTTTTTATGTTTATATTCAATCTTTGTTTGAGCTGTATTAACAACTTTTTTATATTTATTTATATCTTTTTCTAATTCTACTGCTTTTTGAGCTAATTTTTCTTTTAATTTATCATCCATGTTATCTAAATCAATTGCAAATAATTTTAAGTCTTTTCCTTTAGTTATATGCCAACAATCAGATACAACCTGCCAATAATAAAAGAAAAGATTAGAATTTAGAACTGCCATTATTACTTTTGCATCCTTAAAATCATCAGTATCAATATAATACTTCTCGAAAGCATTAGAAAACTGTTTAGGATCTAGTCCATTATCCAACCCTCTTTCTCTTAATCCTAAAAAACATTTTGTCCAAAAAGTCATTCTGTCATTTAAATAAACATAATATAAACTTTCCTTATTAGTATCAAGTATATTATTCAAATTATTTTTGATTTGCTGAATAGTAATAACTTTTTTTAAAATGCCTTTTCCTAATTTTGCTCCAACTTTAAAAATACATTTTTCAATATAACCTTTAGAAATATTATTAGGAACATATTCTAGATTTTCAAATAAAAATTTTCTTTCATCTTTATCATTTCCAGAGTACCAATGATAATAACCAGTTGTAAATAGTTCTCCTCCTCCAAACTTAACTCCTTTTCTACTCAATAATATTGCTAATTTTTTATGAACTCCTTTAAATAAAGTTCCAGGTCTATCATCAAAATTAGAAAAGTATACATATTGACTATTATCTAATATTAAATTTCTCAAACTTGACATAGCTGGAGTTGATACCATAGAAAGTGGATTGATTATACCTATATGGCCTTTATTCTTTAATAATTCATAACTTCTCTCTGTAATAAAAGCAGCTAAATCATAACATTTTTTAGTTTTATATCTACATCTATATGCAGTCTTCTCATATTCAACTTTATAATGTCTTACATACGGTGGATTACCTATTATACAATCAAATCCATTACTTTTATCTACAATACTAGGGAACTCTAAAAACCAATGAAATAATTTATACTTTTCAAATTCTTCCTTATTTATATCACATTCTATATTATTAATGGATTCTGCTCCTTTTTTATAATACTCAAAAAGAAGAACATCTAATTTTGATTTCAAACTGCTTTTCTTATCATTATAATCCTTTTCTGAACTTAATAGTTCATTATATTCTTTCTCTATTTCTTGTCTATGCTCCTTCTTTATATTATTTAACCTTGAAAAACCCATTAAACTATTTCCACAAACAATATTAGAATCAATATTAGGTAACATTTTTATTTCATCATTTTCTTTTAGAAAGGACACTAATCTTAAAATCAATCTCATTTTTGTAATTTCTACTGCTTCTTCCATTATATCTACACCATATAAATTATCAGTTATAATTTTTTTGCAAATAAAATAATTTTTACTTGAATATTGATTCATCTGATTAAGTAATTCCTCAAAACTTTTAAGTTTTACTGAACTTTGGTTTATAAGTTTTTCTATTTTATTTATGCACTCTAAATAAATAGTTTCTAATAAATCTAAAGCAGAGAATAAAAAGGCACCTGACCCACACGCTGGATCTAATATTTTAAGAGAATCTTTTTTTGTATTTTTTCCACTAAGAATATAATAAAGTTCTTTAATAAATTTCTCATTAGAATTTTTTATTAAATTTTTAATAAACTTTTTTAAGTTCAAATTATACATTATAAAATCTTTTATATCTAGTTCTTTTTTGTTTTCTTTAATATCTTCAATCCAATCATGAATAGTTTCATATCTTTTTCTTCTATTTATAACTTCACGCCAAGTCTCCTTTTTAGTCAGCATAATATCATTTACTGCAACTTCTTCTTTTAATTCTTTTGAACTCTTTTCTAAAGTTTTATCCCATTTTAATCTATTATTAAAATCATTAAGCCCTTCTACTATTTCTGTAGGTAACTTTTCATTTATTCCTTTTTTTACTGTGGAATAAATATATTTATCAATATCCTTAATTATAGTTTCCCATACTAATCCTCCTCTTTCAAACTCCTGAGGACATCTTGCTTTTAACTTATATAATATAAAAGGGATTAGTGTATATTGAGTAATATAATCAGTAGTATCTCGTTTAGTGTAGTAAGCACCTTTTTCTTTTTGATTGATATAATTTTCAAATACGTATCCAATAATTTTAGGGGTTATTTGATTCTTAGAATTCAAATTTTTTTCATTTAAGTGCCAATTATAGTTATCAAAAAAATCAAGAATAATTTTAAAAACCCTATTATCAATTTCTATATTATTATATTCTTCTTCTAAATAATGAACATCAAACATTCCACCATTTAAATAAGGAACTTGTCCTATTATTTTTTCTACTTGAGAACTTCTATCTTCAAATTTATTATTGAAACCATTATAAAATAAAACCAATAAAAAATTTTTATAAAAATCATAACCAAGTTTCTCAATTTTTTTATATTTGTTTTTTAAATAATTACTATCGTTATTTAATAACCCTTTTTTCTGAACAAAATATGTAATCATTAATCTATTTAGCATTAAAGAAGTATACCAATTTTTATCATTATCATCTTTTATCCCATTTATGGATTCTATAAATTTATCATGTATTTTTTTATATGAACTATAAAATTTACTAGCAATTTTATCTATATCCATTATTTTTTTATCTTTCATTTCAATTTGCCTCCTATAATATATAATCAATAATAAATTTTAGCTGTTTTCTTCCATTCTAAATTTTATTTCACTTTTTATTAATTCAACAACCTTTTGTGAAAAATTATTCCCTTTTCCGTATTTTTCTATAAGTTCTTTAGTTTCAGGTTTCAAATAAATTTGAGCCCTCTTCTTTTTTTTATCCTCATCTAATGGTTTTCTACCTGCCCCTTTCCTTTTTCCTCCCCAATTATTTTTACTCATATTACATTACACTCCTATTTTTTATTTGATTTTCACTATTATTATAATATACCCAACTTGAAAAAACAACTCTTTAATTCAAATTTTAATTTTCAAAACTAAATTATCTATTATATAAAAAATTTAAATCAGATTTCATTTTATTCTGAATTCAAAATAAAATTTTTATAACTTCGCACTATTAATAAAATCCACTTTATAGTGAGAATGCTTATCATGCACCTATTATTTTTATATAATTTAACTCAAGATGAAGTTTATTTCTCCAGCTCACCTATTCCAATATCACATTACATCTCTATTGTATAAGATAATTCTCATATACTTTTCTTAATTGACAAACACATCTTATGATCCATAAGGTAGATAAATAAAAAAACACTCTACTTATTTAATTCAGCAGAGTGCTTTTTTGACAACTTATTCAAGTTTAAAAAATTTAAAAAATTACTTAAGCTCTACTTCAGCTCCAGCTTCTTCTAACTGATCTTTAATTTCCTCTGCTTCTTCTTTCTCTAGACCTTCCTTAACTGCATTTGGAGCGTCATCAACTAATGCTTTAGCATCTTTTAGTCCTAAGTCTGTAACTTCTCTAACAGCTTTAATTACTTTAATCTTGCTACTTCCAGCAGAAGTTAATACAACATCAAATTCTGTCTGCTCTTCAGCCCCACCAGCAGCTCCACCTGCTCCAGGAGCAGCCATTGCTACAGGAGC
>NZ_JALKBX010000020.1 GCF_023227745.1 Natroniella acetigena
CGTCCCTACAGGTCTTTGTCAAGACCTTTCGTGAAAACCATAGAAACCATATCAACTGTAAACTGTACATTGATATATAGTGGCAAAGTGCCACTATATATCAATATTATGTAAATTAATTGAAGTTTGGCTAATGGTTAATTATAATAGTTAAAGAAAGCAGGAAAATAAGGTTGTTGACTTGAAGTAAATAGAGGGTACAAATTTAAATGGAGGAAAGGGTTGATATTATAATGGAATTAGAGAAGCAATTAGTAATAGCAATTGACGGGCCAGCAGGAGCAGGTAAGAGTACGGTTGCCAAATTGGTAGCTAAACGTTTAGGATATATTTACATAGATACGGGAGCTATGTATCGGGCATTGACGCTTAAGGCATTAGAGGAAGGTATTGATTTAGAATCTGAAGCTGATTTAGCTGAGTTAGCTCAGAATACCGAAATTAAATTTATTAAAGCAGGAGCAGAAGATAGAGTAGTAATTGATGGACTAGATAAGACTGAAGAGATCAGGGCCAACAAGGTAAGCAATAATGTTTCAATAGTTGCTAAGGTGGCAGCAGTAAGAAAAGAGTTGGTGAGAATTCAGCGGGGATTAGCTCAAGCTGGTGGAGTTGTAATGGATGGGCGTGATATTGGAACGGTTGTCTTGCCTGAAGCTGCTCTTAAGATTTTCTTGAATGCTACTGTAGAGGAGAGAACGAAACGTCGTTATCAGGACTTGCAGCAAAAGGGAGAAAATGTTGATTTTGAACAGTTAAAAGAAGAGATTATTAGACGGGATGAGCTTGATCGTAATCGAGATGTTGCTCCATTAAAGAAAGCAGATGATGCTATCGAAATCGATACAACTGCTCTTGAAATTGAAGAAGTCGTGAATAGAATACTAGAATTTTGTAAATCATAAATTATTATTTTAATAGAGGAAGATGAAAATGAATGAAACAATTTTTGAACTTTTATTTATCTTGATTAAAGGTATGTCAGTAGTAGCAGTTTTTGCTTATTTGTTAGGAATGCAAACAGATCTTTTTAAGCGATTAATTTCTCGACGAGCAAAAATTAAAACTAAGTTGATTTTAGGAATCTTTTTTGGGTTGTTGTCATTAATAGGAACATATTTAGGTGTTCATATTTTAGATGCTTATGCTAATATTAGAGCTATTGGTGCTATTGTTGGAGGGGTGATAGGCGGGCCAACTGTTGGAATTGTAGCTGGCTTTATAGGCGGGTTGCATCGTTATTTATTAGGAGGTTTTACTGCTTTTGCTTGTGGATTAGCTACTTTTCTTTATGGAATTATTGGAGGGGTTATTTATTACTATCGTCCACTAAATAAAATTACTTTAAAGGAAAGTTTTATATTAGGAATTTTAGTAATAATTTTTGAAATGATTTTAGTTTTATTATTTAGCCGTCCTTATTCTTTAGCTTATGAATTGGTAACAATCATCACTATTCCAATGGCTTTGAGTAATGCTTTAGGAATTGTTTTGTTTGTTAGTATTTTGCATAATAGTATAAAAAAAGAAGAACAGTTAAAAGCAATTCAATCCTATAAAGCATTAAAAATAGCTAATAAGACGTTAACTTATTTACAGCATGGATTAGATTATGATTCAGCTCAAGAAACTGCTAAGATTATTTTAGCAGAAACAGAAGTAGCTGCAGTTTCCATTACAGATCAAGAGATGGTGTTGGCCCATTGTGGATTAAGTGAAGATCATCATCAAAGTGGTCAAAAAATTTTAACTACAGCTACTAAGGAAGCACTAATTAATAAAAAGTTGGTAATAGTAACTGAGCAAGATGAGATTGGTTGTCCAGTAGAAAGTTGTAGTTTACAATCAGCAGTGATTGCTCCTTTAAATAGAGGCGAAGAAGTGATTGGAGCCTTAAAGCTATATAAGGCAGCTCCAGAAAAAATCAGTAATTTAGATATTGAATTGGCTAGAGGGATTGCTGAGTTATTATCAAATCAGTTACACATCTCCTCTTTAGAAAAAGAAGCTCAATTGACTACTGAAGCTGAACTTAAAGCCTTACAAGCTCAAATTCACCCTCATTTTTTATTTAATACTTTGAATACAATTATTTCTTTTTGCCGGACAGATCCTGAGCAAGCAAAGGAGTTATTATTAAAGCTATCTAATTTTTTTCGGAAGACATTAAAGCAAAGTAGTAAATTAGTTACATTAAAACAAGAATTAGAAGATACATTGGATTATATTACGATTGAAAAGGCGAGATTTGGTTCTAGATTAAAGATATTAACCAATATTTCCGATGAACTTTTCTGCTATAAATTACCAAGTTTTACGTTGCAGCCAATTGTGGAAAACGCCTTAAAGCATGGTATTTCATCACAGGCTGGAATTGGTAAGATTAAGATTGAAGCACTAAAGGATAAAGAAGAATTGATAATTAAGGTTAGTGATAATGGAGTAGGAATTTCTGAAGCAAAGCTAGAGCAACTTCTGCAGATGAATCAACAGAATATTGATTCTGGAATTGGTTTAAATAATGTAAATCAGAGGTTGAAAAAGATCTATGGTTCAGAATATGGACTTGCTATTGAGAGTGAAGTAGATGAAGGAACTACTGTGAGTATTAAACTGCCGCTTTGTAAAGGAAAGGGGCTATTGAACGATGAAATTAAGAACAGTAATTGTTGAAGATGAATTTCCAGCACGAAATGAATTAGCTTATCTATTAGAGGGGATTAAAGAGGTTGAGTTAATAGGAGAGGCAATAGATGGAGAGGAAGCACTGAAGTTAATTAAAGGTAAAAAGCCTGATTTAGTCTTATTAGATATTCAATTACCGAGTAAAAGTGGTTTAGAAGTGGCTCAAGAGATTCAAAACTGGTCAATTAAGCCAATCATTATTTTTATAACCGCTTATGATCAGTATGCAATTGATGCTTTTAAAGTTAATGCAATTGATTATTTATTGAAGCCTTATGATCAAGAACGGTTATTAGAAACTATTAAACGGGCTAAAAATAATTATTTGACTTCTGATTATGAAGAAGTAGAAAATAAATTGGAAACATTTCTTACTAAATTAGAAATGGATGACCAATTTGACTTAGAACCTAAAATCAAGAAGTTACCAGTAGAAACTGGTCGAGAGAGAATTAAGTTAATTCCTTATCAGGAATTGATAGTTTTATATACTAAAGGTGGAGATGTTTATGCTAAGACTTATGATCGAGAGTATAAGGTTAGATTGAATTTGAGTCAACTGGAGGAAAAATTAAAAGATGATAACTTTTTGCGAATTCATCGTAGTTATCTAATTAACTTAGAAGAGATTAAAGAGATTATTCCTTGGTTTAAAGGAAAATATCAAGTGGTAATGTCTGATCAAGGAGCAATGAAGGTTCCAGTCAGTCGTTCTAAGGTTAAGATTTTAAAGAAAATATTTGATCTCTAGTAATTAAGAGTTTTTAATAAAAATGGCCTAACGGCCATTTTTTCTTTTGAATAAGTTTTAAATGAAGTTCAGACTTAAATAATGTAATTGGAGTTTTATTTTCTACAGTCTAGACTTAATATCTTACTTTTATGAGTCTCTAATATATAATTAAATTACAAAATAACAATGAGATTATAAGATTATAAAAGATGTTAATGATATTACAAATATTTTAAGGAGGCTGTAAAATGATATCTTTCTTTGGTTCTTTAATGGCATTAATTATCGGTTATATTATTTATGGTACGATTGTAGATCGAATATTTGGAGTAGATGAGGAGCAAGAAACTCCAGCTATTAGATTAGAAGATGGTGTAGATTATATTAAATTACCCTGGGGTCGGATTTTTTTGATTCAATTTTTAAATATTGCTGGATTAGGGCCAATCTTTGGTGCAATAGCAGGAGCTTTATGGGGGCCAGTAGCATTTTTGTGGATTGTGCTAGGTTCTATCTTTGCAGGAGGAGTTCATGATTATTTAGCAGGAATGTTATCTGTTCGTAATGATGGAGCCAGCATTTCTGAGATTGTCGGAGAATATTTAGGTGAAGGTGCTCGAAAATTCATGAGAGTATTCTCGATTGTCTTATTAGTATTGGTAGGAACAGTATTTATGACTGGTCCAGCTGCTTTATTGGTTGAAATGACTGGTTTAAGTCTTAATGTTTTAGTGATTATTATTTTAGCATATTACTTCTTAGCTACTATCTTACCAGTTGATAAGATTATTGCTAAATTTTATCCAGTATTGGGTGCTTCATTATTAATTATGGCTGCTGGAGTTGGTGGGGGACTAGTTTTTGGGGATTATCAGATTCCAGAAATAACTTTAACTAATTTACATCCAGAGTCAGCATCATTGTGGCCATTATTATTTGTAACAATAGCTTGTGGGGCAATTAGTGGATTTCATGCTACCCAATCACCATTGATGGCTCGTTGTTTAGGGAATGAGAAGCAAGGACGAAAGGTGTTCTATGGTTCCATGATTGCTGAAGGTGTAGTTGCTTTAATCTGGGCTGCAGCAGCAATGACCTTTTTTGGTGGTACTGGAGAGTTAAGTTCTGCTTTAGCAAATTTAGGAGGTCCAGCTGGAGTTGTAAAGGAGATCAGTGATAGTATGCTAGGAGTAACTGGTGGTATTTTGGCTATGTTAGGTGTTGTAGCGTTACCAATTAGTTCTGGTGATACTGCTTTTCGTAGTGCACGATTAATATTAGCAGATTCTTTAGAGTTAGAACAATCAGATGCTAAAAATAGATATAAGTTAGCTATTCCGCTATTTACAGTAGGTGCTGTCTTATCACAAATGGATTTTGCTATTATTTGGAGATATTTTGCGTGGTCAAATCAAACATTAGCAATGGTTGCATTATGGGCTGGAGCAGCATATTTGATTCAGCATGATCGTTTTCACTGGATAGCTACTATTCCAGCAACATTTATGACAGCTGTCTCTGTCTCATATATTTTAGTAGCTCCAGAAGGATTCAGTTTGTCTAGTTCTATTGGAACAATCGGTGGAGTTTTAGCAGCAATTATAGCGTTATTTGTATTCTTTACAAAACAAAATTCTAGTAATAGATTAGAAGCTGAAGTTAAAATTTAAGAAAATAGAAATTTTGTTTGAGAAAAAAGAGAACCCTAGGGTTCTCTTTTTAGTTATTTTTAGAAAGAAGAGACATAAATTTAATATTAAAGAGATAAATTAGCAAAGGTTTTATTAGGGGGGGAGCTAATGGTAAAAAGAAAGTTTATCTTATTAATAGTAGGTTTATTGTCTATTATATTATTAACAGGATGTATGAAGTTAAGGAGTAATGTTCTGCTTAATAAGGATGGCAGTGGGCAAATCGAATATATTTTGGGAGTGGAATCAAGCTTTTATGCACTTGGTGGTCAGGAAGTGAGTAACCTTTTTATTGAACTAGAAGATCTAGCTTTAGAGAAGGGGTATGGGGTGGACACCTTCGATGATGGAGAGTATATGGGGTTAATTGTTAGTAGAGAGGTAGCCGATTTAGCAAGTTATGAAAGAGAGTTAGGACTATTTGGTGAGATTGAAGAGAAATCTGAAGCAGGATTGATAGAGATAGATGATGTCTTATCACTAGTGGGTATTGAAGAAGAAAGTTCATTTCTAACAACTACTTATAAATATGATAAGCTACTTGATTTAGAAGAATTAGCATGGGAAGAAGATACACCGGTTAATCATTTTTTTAGTGCTGCTATGTTACAAGAGATGGATTTAGGTTTAGAATTGAATTTACCAGTGAAAGTGTCAAAGAGCAATGCAACGGAAATAAAAGAGGATGGAAAGAGATTAATTTGGGAATTAGTCTTAGGGGAAGAGAATCAGATTTATTTTGAGTTAAGAATCTTAAAGTTACATAGGTTAGTAATTGTTTTATTAGTGGTTGTTGGTGTTGGATTGATAGCAACTGTATTTAGGAAGAATCTAATTTCTTTAATCAGGGGTTAATTAATAGAGAAGGGGTTGATTATTTAGTTAAGTTAGGGAAGAGGTTATATTTAATAGGAGGGATTATAGTTAGAGAAAAAGAACATAAAGAGATTCCATTTCTGATCACTATTTCTTATTTGCTTTCATTTTTGGCGATCAGGGTGATGGTATTGATAGCAGGTTCGGCGGAAAGTGAATTTGCTGAGGTAGCAAAGCAGGGAGGAGTACCTGAAGTTGATTTTTATATTGGCCGTAATATAATCCTTTTTGGCCATCATATTCATCACTTTTATTTTGGTATTTTTTTAATTGCCTTTGCTGGTTGGGTATCTCTAGTAGGTTTTTCATTTTTAACTAGAAAACAGACAGCATTATTATATGGAACAGGTTTAGGATTATTTATGGATGAGATTGGTTTGTTATTGACTTGGGGGGATTATTACTCCAGCTTGACTTACTTATTGAGTCTCTTTTTGATCGGTGTCTTCTTAAATATTATCTTTTTTCCTTATTTTTGGAAAGAGGTTAGAAATAATATCTTGCAGTCTAATGCTCATTCACTTACTTGGAATACATTATTAAATTATACTAATTTTGTAAAGGTGGCTGATACTTTGAGTGAAAAAACTGGTAAGACTGAACGAGCCAGTTTGATTTTTACTGGGATTGTTTATTTATTTGTTGGAGGATTAATCTTATTATACCCTCAGTTTGTCTATTATTGGGTTGCTGCTGTTTTTTTCATCCAAGGGGTTTCATCATTAGTAGGAGCTTGGCAGAAAGATTAGTTCAGGTTTATTAAAGAAGTTGGTATGTTCTTAATTGGATATATCAATTTCTTTTTTTGTTCGAGTAAACTCGAAGTAGTTTTTCTTGACAAGAGATGTAATAAAATATATAATATATCTAACATAATGCTTACATGAGAGAGGAATAATATGATTTTTTTCGTGGGATAGGGGTGATGTTATGGAAAGGTTTGGATTAGGCTTGCAGATTAGCTTAACTGGGGTTTTAATTGTCAGTTTGGCTTTGGCCAGTATTCCTTTGCTTGTCAAGATAATAGAGTTTGTTGTAGTCAAGCTAGGATTAAATGGAAGGGCTGCAACAAAGCAAGTTAAGAAGTTAGAAAATGATCAAACCTGTTCAAATCATGAATTAACGGAAGGTGAGCTTGTCGCTATTTGTGCGGCAATCCATACTTATTTAAGTGATGAGGAGCAGGAATATGAGATCAGATCGATAACTGAAATATAATAATTAAGTTTAGGGCTAAGGTGAGGCTAAGTCAATTATTTATAATACAAGAACTTGGTTTCTGCTTAAACTCAAACTTAAACTTAGCTGGAGGTATCAGATGCGTAAATTCAAAGTTAAGGTTAATAATAAAGAATATTTGGTAGAGGTAGAAGAAGTTGATCGGAAAGAAGCTGAAACTTTTGGGGGAGAAGAAGTTAGAGGTGACGACCCGAAGAAGAGTAGTGGTCGAGCTGAAATAATAAGCCCCTTGGCTGGAGTGGTCAATCAGATCTTGCTGACTGAAGGTCAAGCAGTTGAGAGTAATCAGTTGATTATAATCTTAGAAGCGATGAAGATGGAGCATGAGATTAGGGTTGATAGTGCAGGAACTATTAGGGCTATTAATGTTGCAGAAGGTGAGACAGTAGAAGCAGGAGATACGTTAATGGTAGTTGAGTAGAGCAATTTCAGTTATAAGAAAATATGATGAGTGGTCAATTGAAATGAGGGGTGGATAGATTGAATTCTTTACTAGTTGATTTTTTGTTTTCAACAGGATATGTAGAGTTAGATTATCGTTATTTAATTATGATCGGGATTGCTTTGGTTTTGTTTTATTTAGCAATTGTAAAAGAGTATGAACCTTTATTATTAGTTCCAATGTCCTTTGGTTTGTTATTAGCTAATTTGCCAGTAGCAGGTCTAATGGAAGAAGGGGGACTGTTATATTACTTATATTATGGGATAAAATTAGGGGTTTATCCACCTTTGATATTTTTAGGAGTAGGAGCGTTGACTGATTTTGGCCCTTTAATTGCCAACCCTAAGACTGCATTATTGGGAGCGGCTGCTCAATTTGGGATCTTTGGTACAATGTTAGGGGCTATTGCGTTAGGGTTTTCAATGCCAGAGGCCAGCTCGATTGGAATTATTGGAGGGGCAGACGGGCCAACAGCTATCTTTATGGCGTCTAGGTTGGCCCCTCATTTGTTAGGTTCGATTGCTATTGCAGCTTATTCTTATATGGCATTGGTGCCGATTATTCAGCCGCCGATTATGAAGCTGTTGACTACTAAAGAGGAACGTCAGATTGAGATGAAGCAGTTAAGGGAGGTTTCTAAGGCTGAAAAGATATTATTTCCTATAGTGATTATTATAGTTATGGGATTATTATTACCTGCAGCTACTCCGCTATTAGGGATGTTGATGTTTGGTAATTTAATGAGAGAGTGTGGGGTTGTAGAGCGGCTCTTAAAGACGAGCCAAAATGAATTACTTAATATAGTGACTATTTTATTGGGGTTGACGGTAGGGGCGACAGCTAGTGCTGATCAATTTTTAACGGTTGATACGATTCAAATTATTCTGTTGGGATTAGTTGCGTTTGCAATTGGAACAGCAACTGGGACTTTATTTGGAAAGTTAATGGCTAAATTGACTGCTGGAGAGATCAATCCATTGATCGGTTCAGCTGGAGTGTCAGCGGTGCCCATGTCAGCTAGAGTTGTACAAGCTGTCGGCCAAGAAGAGAATCCTCAAAATTATCTGTTGATGCACGCCATGGGGCCAAATGTAGCGGGAGTGATTGGTTCGGCTGTTGCAGCAGGGGTTCTGTTAGCGTTGGTTTAAATAATGTGGCACTTTTGTGCCACATTATAGTTGATAGTTTACGGTTTACAGTTTACAGTTAAGATCAAAATTCAAAATTTTAAAACCCATGAAAAGACTTAGAATTATAGGTTTAAAGTGGTTTTGATTTTAAGGTTTTCCTTCGGGTTCTTTGAACCCTTCGTGATGAAAAAATCTGCTCTTAGATTTTTTCTATCTACTGTCAACCGTCCCTACAGGTCTTTGTCAAGACCTTTCGTGAAAACCATAGAAACCATATCAACTGTAAACTGTACACTGATATAAAGTGGCAAAGTGCCACTTTATATCAATTGAGTATTACTTTGATTTTAAGGAGTTGATCTTTAACTATTAATTATCAATTGTACATTGTCAATTGCTTTTAACAGGGGGTTATATAAATGTGTCGAGTTGATCTGAATAGTGATATTGGTGAAAGTTTTGGTAATTATAAGTTGGGTCTGGACGAAGAAGTAGCTAAGTATATCACCTCAGCTAATATTGCCTGTGGCTGGCATGCTGGTGACCCAGTGGTGATGGAGCAGACGGTCAAAATTGCTAAAGAAAATGGGGTGCAGATAGGAGCACACCCTGGTTTACCAGATTTGATTGGTTTTGGTAGACGAAAGATGGATCTTACTCCTACAGAAGCAAAGGCTTATATCAAGTATCAGTTGGGGGCATTGGTAGCATTTGCTCAAGGGAGAGATGTTAAGGTGGAACATCTTAAGCCACATGGCGCTCTGTATAATATGGCTGCTGGAGATAAGGAGTTGGCCGAGGCAATTGCAGAAGCAGTTTATGAGGTCGATCAAAACATTATTTTGGTGGGATTAGCTAATAGTCAATTAGTCGAGGCTGGTCTGGTTAAAGGGTTAAAGGTTGCTAATGAAGTTTTTGCTGATAGGGCTTATAATTGTGATGGAACTTTGGTCTCTCGGAGAAAGGAAGGAGCAGTTATCCATGATCCACAGTTAGCAGTTAAGAGAATAATCAAAATGGTTAAAGAGCAGAAAGTAACTACGATTACAGGAGAGGAAATAGAGATTAAAGCGGATACAATCTGTCTGCATGGTGATAATCCGCAAGCAGTTGAGTTGGCCCGTGAAATTAAAGAAGGATTGGAAGAAGAAGGTGTTGAAGTTACAGCAATGTCTCAATTTTTATAATCGAAGGAGGAGAATAGTTTGAAAGGATCAAACCAGTTGTTACCACAAGAGTTTCGAGAAGAGATTAGAAAGGGTAGTTTTAAAAAGCATACATCTGGATTCTGTTCTGGATTTGCTCAAGCTAACTTAGTGGTATTGCCTCACAAGCTAGCTTTTGATTTTATGTTGTTTGCCCAGCGGAATCCTAAGCCTTGTCCGATTTTAGATGTGACGGATGTAGGTGATTATGAACCACGATTGGTTGCCCCGGGAGCAGATATCAGATCTGATCTACCTAAGTATAAGGTCTATGAAGATGGAAAAGTGGTAACTGAGGTATCTAATATAGAAAGCTATTGGCGTGATGATTTTGTAGCTTTCTTATTAGGGTGTAGCTTTAGCTTTGAATCTGCATTATTAGAAGCTGATATTCCAATTAGGCATATTGAAGCGGGTACTAATGTTCCAATGTATATTACTAATTTGCAGTGTGAAGAAGCTGGAGCTTTCAGTGGACCAATGGTTGTCAGTATGCGTCCTATACCACGCCGGTTGATAGTTAAAGCAGTGCAGGTTACTTCAAGGTTTCCTGCTGTTCATGGTGCTCCAGTTCAAATAGGAAATCCAGTAGGGATTGGAATTAATGAGCTTGAGCAACCTGATTTTGGTGATCCACCTGAGATTAAAGAAGGAGATGTACCTGTTTTTTGGGCTTGTGGTGTTACTCCTCAAGTTGCGGCAAGGGAAGCTAAACCAGAAATTATGATTACACATTCGCCTGGATGTATGTTTATAACAGATGTTAAGGATGAAGAGTTAGCAGGTTTATAATAAATTTCAAAAATACTAGGAGGAATAAGATGAATTTAGTAGATAAGATCAAAAATATTGGACCTGGGGCATTGGTCGCAGCTGCGTTTATTGGTCCAGGGACTGTAACTACTGCAACAGTAACAGGTGCAGATTATGGTTATGTATTACTATGGGCTATGGTATTCTCTATTTTTTCCACTATAGTATTACAAGAGATGTCAATGCGATTAGGAGTTATTTCAAATGAAGGACTGGGTGAAGCCCTAAGAGGTGAGTTTGAAAATCCACTCATGAAAGGATTAAGTATCTTTTTAGTAGTAGCAGCTATCGGTATTGGTAGTGCTGCCTTTGAAACAGGTAATATCTTAGGTGGGGCAATGGGTTTAGAAACCATAACTAATATAAGTGCTAATATCTGGGGACCAATAATTGGTCTAGTAGCACTTGTTATCTTATGGTTAGGAAGTTACAAAGTAGTTGAGAGAATTTTAGTAGGGTTAGTAATTGTCATGAGTATCTCTTTTATAGCAACAGCTATTATTATAAGACCTAATATAGGGGCGATTATTACTGGAATGTTCATTCCGAGCATACCAGAAGATGGAGGATTGACTATGGCTGTAGCATTGATTGGTACTACAGTAGTCCCTTATAATCTATTCTTACATGCTTCATCAGTTCAGGAACGATGGGATAAACCTGAAGATTTAAAAGAAGCTAGATTTGATACTATCTTTTCGATCATCCTTGGTGGGGCTATTTCTATGTCAATTATTGTCACTGCTGCGGCTACCTTCCATAGTACAGGGGTTCAGATTCAGGATGCTGGGGAGATGGCATTACAGCTCGAACCATTATTTGGTACATGGGCTAGATGGTTCTTCTCAATTGGACTCTTTGCTGCTGGTTTTTCATCTGCAGTAACGGCTCCTTTGGCAGCAGCCTATGCAACATCAGGAGCTTTAGGTTGGGAAAAGGATATGGATTCTAAGAAGTTTAGAGCAATCTGGTTGTTAGTCTTATTAGTTGGAATAATCGGTTCTAGCCTTGGTACCTCACCGATTCAGGTAATTGTCTTTGCTCAGGCGGCTAATGGTATCTTATTGCCGATCTCAGCTATCTATTTAGTATGGGTGATGAATAATAAAGATAGGTTAGGAGAGTATGTTAATACAAAGTTTAATAATCTATTAGGAACTATTGTAATTCTAGTAGCAATAATGTTAGGTGCACGGTCTTTATTATCTGTGTTTGAGGCTTTACTAGGTTAGTGATTAAAAAATAAGTGCCCTCTTGAGGGCACTTATTTTTGTTGGGGAATCAAGGAAATTGATAATTTGATCTTTAATGGATTCACTTTGTACTTAATTATATCATAATTGACAATTGACAGAATGTACAATGGACAATTAAAGTTTTTTATGCCCTTGGTTTTAAGGATTTGAAGCCTTTAACTGTTTGAGTCTTCTCAGCTAAAAGAAAATATTAGAAGACAAAAAATTATTAGTAGGATACTTTGCAAATATTGATGGGTTTAGTGTTTTGAATGTGTGATTTTGAATTTCCTACGGGTCTTAAAAAAATAAGACCCTTTGTGAAAACCATATCCACTGTCAATTGTACATTGTAAATTGTATACTAAGACGGGGGTGTAGAGAAATTTAGTTATCTGCGAAGCATTGTATTAACAGGCTTTAATTTAGCTGAGAGCATTGTATGTTTGTTTAGGGGGAGGAGAATAATGTATAATCAAGTTAGATACTTAGATGCAGGAGATAGAGGATTGGTAGTTGAGCTAGGTAATCAAATTTCTGAAGAGATAAATAGAAAAATAAGAAATCTTACTTTAGCAATTGATACGAAGGAGATAGAAGGAGTTGAGGAGGTAATACCTACTTACAGGTCATTGTTGGTAAATTATGATCCTTTAACAATAAGGCGTGAGCTATTGATAGAAAAGTTAAAGAAGTTGGAAGAGAATATAGAAGAGGTTGAATTACCTCAACCGAAGTTAGTCAAGATTCCAACATTGTATGGTGGAGAAGAGGGAGCAGATTTAGAGCATGTAGCTCAAGTTAATAAATTGACAGAAGAAGAGGTAATTGAGCTTCATTCTAAACCGAAATATTTAATTTATATGTTAGGCTTTACGCCTGGCTTTGTCTATCTAGGAGGTTTAGCGAAGAAGATAGCTACTCCTCGCTTGCAAGAACCAAGAACTAAAATTCCAGCTGGAAGTGTGGGGATTGCTGATAATCAGACAGGGGTTTATCCGATTGAAAGCCCTGGTGGATGGCAGTTGATAGGTAGGACACCTGTCAAATTATTTGCTCCTTATCGTGAGCGACCGATCTTACAGGGGATAGAGAGTGGTAATTATATCAAGTTTGAACCGATAGATAAGCAAGAATATCAAAGGATAGTTATTGCAGTGGATAATGGTAATTATCAGGTTGAGATTGAGGAGATTAATGTTTAAGGGGGATTACAAAATAGTGTCAGTGTCTGTCGTGTCAGTAAAAAAACAAGTTCAAAGTCTTTATGATTTAAAGGGGTTAGCGGGTTTGAATTTTACTGACACAGACACGAACCACTGACACATAATATCAATAAAGTGTTAGATTAGGAGGTTGGAGTAAATGGGGAAGTTAAAGACTTTAGAGGCCGGGCCAATGACAACGATTCAGGATCTAGGAAGATTTGGCTATATGAAGTATGGAATGCCTATTGCAGGAGCTGTCGATCGGTATGCTTTCAGGATTGCTAATATATTAGTAGGTAATCCAGAAGATGAAGCAGCGATTGAAGCGACATTCTTAGGGCCAACAATTCAGTTTAAAGCGGAAGCAGTTATTGCGATTACTGGAGGAGAGATGAAGCCTGAGCTTGATGGTAAAGAGATTCCTATGTGGCAAGCAGTGAAGGTAAGTAAGGATAGTAGGTTATCCCTTAATAGAGTAGAAAAAGGTTTGAGAAGCTATATTGCAATTCGAGGTGGGATAGATCTTCCAGAGGTAATGGGCAGTAAGTCGACTTATTTGCGAGGAAAGTTGGGTGGTTTTAAAGGAAGGAAATTGCAGCAGGGAGATGAACTTAGCTTTCCTGAGGTTAAGGAAGGGGAGAATTTCTGTTTAAATAGAAAGATTCCAGAAGATTTATTGGAAGATTATCTAGATGATCGGGAAGTTAGGGTGATTGTTGGCCCGCAGGATGATTACTTTACTGAAGAGAGCTTAAAGACTTTTTTTGCTAGTGAATATCAACTGACCAATCAATCAGATCGGATGGGGTGTAGATTAGCTGGGCCAACTTTAGAACATACTACTGGAGCTGATATTATTTCAGACGGAATAGTATTAGGAGCGATTCAGGTGCCTGGTGATGGTCAGCCGATTATTATGTTGGCTGATCGCCAAACAACTGGAGGTTATGCTAAACTAGCAAATGTAATCAGTGTTGATCTACCTAAAGTGGCCCAAGCTAAACCAGGGGATAAACTGAACTTTAAGCAGATAGGAGTTGTAGAGGCTCAGCAGGAATTGAAGAAACAGGAAGAGAGAATAGCCCAGCTTAAAGAATGGCTTACTGGTACAGCTAACAAGAAGATTAAATACTTTAAGATTAGGGTTGATGGCAATTCATTTGAGGTAGAGGTGGAGGAGATATAAAAGAGCAGTGAATAATGAATAGTTGGAAAAGCATTGAATATTTTATTTAATAGTTAATATTGAATAATGTGAAAACCTAAAATCAAATGTACAATGTACAATTTACAATATACAGTTAAAAACCAGGGATAGAGAGTAATAAAAAAATCTAAGAGTGGATTTTTCCATCACGAGGGTTCGAAGAACCCGGAGGGAGAAGTAAAGAATAAATGTATAATGTAGAATGTAGAATTGACAATTTACAATTAAAGAATTAAGTGATTAAAGCGATAGAAAAACCGTTAATAGGAAATTGCAATTTTAAAGCAACAGTTATCAGTGGCTCACTCCGTAAGATAGTATTTTTAGTATTGGATAATTATAACAAGAAGGTAATCAAGATTTAATATTGAATATTTAATAGTGGATGACATAAAGGTAGTTGAGATGTAATAATTAATACTAAACAACTAAAAACCAGGAAATCAACTATTGAAAGGAGCAAATAATGATGAAAAAAGATTTTTTGATCTTGTTATTAGTAGGCTGTCTAATTACTTTTTCACAGACTGCATGGGCTTTAAGCGGGCCAACTGTAAGAGCAGAGCAAGGTTCAATGACTGCAATGTTAATCAGTGACAATGGTTTCAGTTTGGGTGGGGAGTATGGTTTGAACTCTGAGTTAGGATTGACAGCAAAGGTAGGAACATCCTTTGATCGGTTAGGAATTAAGTATCAGCTTGATAATAACCTTGCACTTTTAGCAGGTGTGGCTGGTAGTGATCCTTTCGTTGGAATTAATGGTCAGCGGGGGTTGAGTAATGAGGTGCTAGGAATTTATGAATTGAACCTAACTACACGACGGGGTGATTTATCAGTGCTCTATGATGTAGGAGTTAGCACCAGTTTAAATCACAATCTTGATTTACGGGCTGGTTTTATCGGTCGTTTAGATGAGCGCAGTTCGATTAATCTACAGTTAGGAGTGGGACACCGGTTTTAGTTCAATTAATATTGAATATTTAATAGTGAATAGTTAAAAACTAAAAATTAAAAGCTGGAACCACTAATCTACACTAATTAAAAAAAGTGTCAGTGTTTGTAATCTGTGTTAGTAAAAAATCTGACTTCAAAATCTATGCTAATGGGCTAAAGGTATTGATCTTAACAGGCACAGGCACAGGCACAGACTACTGACACTAAACAACATGTGTAAGTTGTTTCAAAGGGAGGTAGAGGAATGGAGACTAAAGAAGTATTACAAGATCTATCTGAAGCAACCGGTGTCTCAGGCTACGAAAAAGAGTTGGGCCAACAGGTAGCTCAGCTATTTGAATCTTATGTTGATCAGATTGAATTTGATAAATTAGGTAATCTGCTGGCTTATAAAGCAGGAGAGGGCCAACAGGAATACAAGGTGCTGTTAGCAGCTCATTTAGATGAGATAGGATTGATGGTTACTGAAGTTGAAGAAGGAGGTTTTTTACGTTTTACGACGGTTGGTGGGGTCGATCAAAGAACGTTAGTAGGCCAAGAGGTGACTGTTCATGGTCGAGAAGAGCTCCAAGGAATAATTGGAGCTAAACCACCTCATTTGCAAGATGAAGAGGAACAGAAAAAGTCTTTTGAGATAGAAAAGATGTATATTGATTTAGGTTTAACTGAAGCTGATGTTAAGGACAAGATTAGAGTCGGTGATATTATTTCGCTGCAACGGAATCTTTTAAGTTTAGAAAATGATCGAGTAGCAGGTAAGGCCTTGGATGATCGGGCAGGTGTCTTGCTTTTATTAGAGACAGTAAAAGAGTTAGATAAGATGACTCATCAAGTCGATCTTTATGCAGTGGCGACAGTCCAAGAAGAAGTAGGAGTCAGGGGAGCGACGACGAGTACCTATGGTGTTGTACCCGATATTGGGATTGCAGTTGATGTCTGTCATGGATTGATGCCTGGAGTTAATAAGGATGAAGCAGTTGAGTTGGGAGCAGGGCCAGCACTCAGTTTTGGCCCCCATATTCATCCCCAATTAGTCAAGAAGTTGAAGGAAGTAGCAGATGAAATAGAGCTTGATTATCAATTTGATGCTTCTCCATCACCACGAGGGACTGATGCTTATGCAATTCAAGTTACTCGAAGTGGGATTCCAACTGCTGTCTTATCTATTCCATTGCGGTATATGCATACTTCAGTAGAGACGATCAGCTTAAATGATATTAAGCGAGGAGCTAGATTGTTGGCCCAGTTGCTTAGAGAGCTAGAAGGAGAATTTGTGGAGGGATTAAGATGTTTTTAAAGCAGTTATCAGAGGCAGTTGGAGTTTCAGGGCGTGAAGCTGAAGTACGAGATTTAATTAGGGAAGAGATCAAGGATGATGTTGATCGGATTGAGACTGATGCTTTAGGGAACTTAATTGCCTTTAAAGAAGGTAAGCCAGAGCAACCAACGGTATTGTTAGCAGCTCATATGGATGAGATTGGGTTGATGATTACAGATATTACAGATGATGGTCTCTTAAAATTCAAGCCGATTGGTGGGATTGATAAAAGGATCTTAGTCTCGAAAGAGGTTGTTGTTGGCCCGGATCAGATTCCAGGGGTAATTGGAGCGAAAGCAATTCATTTACAAGAGTCTGATGAACGAAAGAAACCGCTTGATTATGGAGAGTTGTACATAGATATTGGAACTAAAGAAAAAGAGGAGTCTGAAAAGCTGGTTGAGTTAGGAATGATGGCTACTTTTGCTACAGAGTTTGAGCAATTGGGTACTGCTACGGTTAAAGGTAAGGCCTTTGATGATCGGGTTGGATGTGCAGCATTGATTGAACTCTTACAACAAGAGCACCAACTTTCCATTATAGCTGCTTTTACTGTTCAAGAGGAGATAGGTCTGCGGGGAGCAAGTGTAGTTGCTTATGATCTTGATCCGGATCTTGCCTTGGTAGTAGAGGGAACTTCAGCTTCTGATGTGCCTGATACTAAGGAAGCAGGTTATTCTACTCAATTAGGAGCTGGGCCAGCCCTGACAATTCAGGATAGTTCGTTGATTCCTAGTCAACCTGTAGTTAACAAACTGATTGAGGTAGCTGACCAGAATGATATTCCTTATCAATTTAGAAAGCTGACTAGAGCTGGAACTGATGCAGGTGCACTGCATTTAACTAAGGAAGGGATTCGGACAGCAGTTATTTCAATGCCCTGTCGTTATATTCACTCACCAGCTTCACTGCTCAATCTAAATGATTATCAAGCAACAGTTGAATTGCTGACTAAATTTTGTCAAGATATGGAAGAGGGAGGTCTGGCAGATGAAGGAGTTAATTAAGAGGTTAGTAGAGACTTTTGGCCCGTCAGGGGATGAGCTTGCAGTAAGAGAGTTAATTCGCGGGGAGATAGAAGATCAAGTAGATCAGATTGAGGTTGACACAATGGGTAATCTGATTGCTCTTAAAAAGGGACAAGATGATTCTAACAAGGTGATGTTAGCAGCTCATATGGATGAGATCGGATTGATTGCTACTCATATTGAGGAGGAGGGATTTATTCGTTTTTCTAATGTAGGAGGAGTCTCTCCGTATAATTTATTGGGAGAACGGGTACTGTTTAATGGAGAAACGATAGGCGTGATCGATAAAGAGGGTAAATTGGATGACATCAGTAAGTTAAAGCATGATAAGATGTATGTCGATATCGGAGCTACTACCCAGGAGGAAGCAGAAGAGAAGATCAAGATTGGTGATACTGCTACTTATTATCGCCAGCTCGATCTGGTAGGAAACAGACTTGTTGCTAAAGGATTGGATGATCGGGCAGGTTGTGCTGTCTTGATTGAGACGATCAAGCAATTAACAGAGCAGCCGACTTTTGATACTTACTTTGTCTTTACTGTCCAGGAAGAGGTCGGTACGCGAGGTGCCATCACTTCATCTTATGGAATCAATCCCGATGTAGGGATTGCAGTCGATCTGACCTTAACTGGTGATACTCCTGAAGCTAAGCGGATGGCAGTTTCATTGGGTGAAGGGCCAGCGATCAAGGTCAAGGATAGATCGGTGTTGGTCAATCCCCAACTGAAGAATTTAATGATTGATCTAGCTGAGGAGAATGAGATACCTTATCAGCTTGAGGTGTTAGATAGAGGTGGAACCGATACAGGTAGAATGCAGTTGTCTAGAGAAGGAGCAATTGCAGGAGCAATTTCAATACCTGGACGTTATGTCCATTCGCCATCGGAGATGATTGACTTAACAGATTTAGAAAATAGTATTAAGTTATTGAGTGAAATTTTACAATCTGATTATCAAGGATTATTCTAATTTGAGCTCAGGGCCAACGTTGGCCCTGGGTTTTTTGTATAATTAAGTTTAAGGTTAAGTCTCAGTTTAAGTAAGACCTACTTAAACTAAAATAAAGTTCTCAGCAAAGACTTTGTTTTACCGAGTATCAGATTACTCCTTAATGTAAATAATATTAAAAGCTTCTTTTAGAAAGGGGTTGTAGTTATGCCCATAATACTTAGAGCATTTCTTTTTTATATTGGTTCTGTATTAATACTTCGCTTATTAGGAAAAGGACTTATCTTTCAACAAAAGCCCTATGATTTGGTGGTAATGATGATTATGGGTTCTGCTTCAGGTGCATTGATAGTCAACCGTGAGGTTCCTATTTTGAATGGATTAATAGCTTTAGTAATCCTTGCCTTACTTCATACTTTAATCAGTGTCAGCACCTTGAGCAATTCTTTGAAGGGTATTGTGGGTGGACAGCCTGATCTATTGGTACGGAATGGTCGTATTGTTAAGGAGAACTTAATCAAAAATCAAGTTAATTTAAATCAATTACTGGCTGGATTGCGTAATCAAGGCTATCGACGGTTACATGATATTGAATTTGCAATCTTAGAACCAAATGGTCAATTATCTGTAATTCCTAAATCAAAAGCTCGACCTGTCACTCCGACTGATCTAGAGTTGAAGACTGATTATGAGGGAATTCCTGTACCACTGATTATTGATGGTGAAATTAATACAGGCAAGTTAGAAGCTGTAGGATTAGATATGGAGTGGTTGGAAACTGAAATTTCAAAAAGGGAGTTAGAGATAGGTGAGGTCTTATTAGCTTTACTCGATACCGACGGAAGCCTTTATATCTCTGAACAGCCACCAATTGATTACCTTAAAGCATTTTTCTTAGGTGAAGGAAGGGATCAAGCACAGGGTAAAAATGACTAAAGTTATTTAAGTTAAGGCTATCTAAAAGGGTGGTTTCAGTATAATTACTTACTATTAGATTTATAATTGACATTTCACGGGGCAAGCTTTTGTAGTTTTACGTATGAATTCTATAATTAAACTCCAGGAGGGGAAAAATGTTAATAGAAGAAGATAACCAAGAACTAGCAACTATAGGTCAAGAGGATATCAATTTTTTTTGGAAGCGAATTCTGGCTATAATAATTGATATTTTTATCTTAGGGTTAACTGGTTCAATAGTAGGTCAATTTTTTATAGAGCAATTTGTAAAATTAGGTTCTTGGGCACAAGGAATTGGATTTATGATGTCGTTGTTATACTTCGGAATTTTAAATAGTTATTTAGGTGGAGGGCAAACACTAGGTAAGAGATTGACTAAGATTAAAGTTGTTAATCACCAAGGAGAATACCTTACAGTTAACAAGTCTTGTTTGCGTTTTTCAATCTTTGGTTTAGCTTTTTTAGTTAATATTTTGCCAGAAATTAATTTTTTCTGGATAACTTTTAATTTGATCTTGTTTGGGATAGCAGGTGGAATAGTTTATTTTTATCTTTTTAATACTGATACACGACAGGCTTTACATGACATTATCTGTAATAGTTATGTAGTTCAATCTCAAGCAGTAGGAAAAGTTAGATTACCTAGGATTGCTAAGAGGCATTTTGTGATCTTTAGTGTGATATTTTTTGCAACACTTATTCTGGGAGGAAGTATCTTTCAGTTATTTAGTTCAGGTGTTATTCCTTCTGAATTAAAAGAAGTAAGAGAAGAGTTATATCAAGTAGATAATTATCTTACTGTTCAATTAAATATAGATAATAATTATCAAGAAGAATTAGATGAAATGATAAGAACAATTCAGGTCTTAGTCAATGTTAAAGAGCAAGTTAGAGATGAAGCTGCAGCAAAAGAGATAAAAGAAGATGTTATTGAAAAGATTATTAATGAGTATCATGAAGCTTCAGAGATGGATTATATCGAAGTAACAGTGGCAAGAGGATATGATCTCGGTATTTTTTCCGATTGGGAGAGATATAATCAAAAATTATCAACTCAAGAATGGTTGGTTCGTTTAGAGTGAGATTGATTCCATTAACTAATCTTAAAGATAGCTTTGTTCTGTGGTGTGATTATAGTAAAAAATAAATATAGTAAAAGAGATAGGAGTTCCGATTTGAATCTAGAATTAAATTAAAGTCGGATGATAGTGACAGTGATTAGAATAGAGGTAGAAATGGAGGCTTTGTAATGGAGAAGAAGATTTATGTTGGCCCGGGTGGAACGGGCAAGACTACTAAATTATTTGAGAAATACTGTGAACTGGGGCAGGAAGATAAGACGAGCAACTGCTTGGTGTTGCTTAAAAATGGTAGCAGTGTAACAGAGTGGCGTTCAGAAATTGAAGTTGATTATATCGATTCTTTAGAGATATTTACATACTTCGGATTTGTCAATCGGGAGGTTAGAGTCTATTGGGATTTGATTCAGCAGAAGTTAACTGGAAAAAAGAAAGTCATTGAACCAACCTTTATGACTATCGAACCTGCTCAATATATAATGGGCCAATTTGTAAATAAATTTCGTGAAAGAGGTTTTTTTGCTGCAGTCAATGCTACAGCTCAACAGATTGCTATTCAGCTACTTGATAACTTAAATCAAGCAGCTTTAAATAATCTTTCTTTAGCAGAGTTGCAGGATAGATTGAGTAGCTCCGCAGCTGGAGATGAAGATAAGGTTATTTCATATACAGAAAGTATTGAAGTAATTAAAGAGTTTAGGAAGCTTTGTTTACAACAGCGTTGTTTTGATTATTCCTTAGTGGTAGACTTATATAATGAATATCTACTACAGGATGAGAATTATCGGCAGCGATTGAGTGCAGAATATGATTACCTAATTGTAGATAACTTAGAGTTAATGGCGCCGGTAGGGCAAGATCTGATTTTAAAGTTGTTCGATCAGCTTACAGGATCATATCTGGCATTTGATCCCGAAGGAAGCTTTGGGAGCTTCTTTGGAGCTGCTCCTGGGTTGGTTATGGAAAAGCTCTTTCCTGAGTGTGAATTAGTCCAATTGGAGCAATCATATACATCAACGCCAGAGGCTCGTCAATTAGCTGAAGATATTTCAGAAAGGATTATCTCAGGTAAGCCTTTTGCTGAGCATGACTTCATCAGTGATCAGATTATCAAAGAGGACTTTCGAGGGACTATGTTGACTAAATTAACCCAGCAAGTGGAGCAATTAATTAGGGAGGGGGTCAATCCTGAAGAGATTGCCTTAATCTCACCTCAAATTGATGAGGTCTTAGAATTCACTTTGGATAGATACTTTGCTGAACAGGATTATGCTGTAGTTAATTTGACTCAGAATAAGAGATTGATTGATAATCGATTTGCTCAAGCCTTGCTGGTCTTAGCATTATTAGTCAATCCAACTTTAGGTGTCGAATTGAAGTTTTCTGCTTTGGTACAGACATTAGGGCTGTTGTTAGATTTTGATCCAGTAAGGAGCTCTTTTTTAGCAGAACAGATCATTGCTGATGATGAGCTTAAGCTGCCTGACTTAGAGGAGGAAGGCTTAATAGCTAAGATAGGCTTTAATAATTCAGAAAAGTATACTCTCTTACGGGAATGGATAGAAGAGAAACGAAGTATAATGGAAGAAAGAGAGCTTGAGTTGGATTATCTCTTTCAAACCGCTTTTGGAGAGTTATTATCTCCTCTATCATTGACCGAGGAAGATATCTTTGCTTGTCGGCAGATGATTGAATCGATCGTTAAATTTAGAAAGGTAATCAATAGTTTACAGGGTTTAGATCAAAAGAGTTTAGCTTATCATTTTATAAATATGGTCAATCGGGGTACTCTGGCTGCAGAAGTCTTATTTAAACCAGATGATTTTAGTGAGCAAGTAATCTTAGCGACCCCTTATACTTTTTTGACTGTTCCCCAAGTAAAGAAGGTCAAATATCTCTTCTTACTTGATATATCTAATGATTTCTGGTTGCAAAGTGGGAGTAAGGAGTTGAGTAATCCCCATATTTCATCCAAAGATCGTAACCAAGTCGAATGGAATGACAAAGCAGAAGAAGCGATTAAGAAAGAACAATTGACTGATTATCTAAAAAGCTTACTGAGTAAGGTTACCGATGGAGTCTTTTTAGCAGATAGTTATTTAAGTAGTAGAGGGTGGGAGCAGAGTGGTAGATTGGCTGAATGGTTAGAAGAGGATTATGCAGGGGTGATAAGTAATGATTAATTTAGCAGATGTTGATTTACGGGAGGGCCAAGATCGGGTAGCAGAATATGAAGAAGGACTGTTAGCGGTACCTGCCATTCCAGGTGCAGGTAAGACCTTTACTCTTGCCTATTTGACAGCTGAGTTGATCGCTAGGGATGATCTTGTGCTTCCAGGGAAGGTATTGATTGTCACCTATATGAACTCTGCTGTTTCAAACTTTAGATCTAGAATTGGAAGTTTTTTAAAACAGAAAGGCTTGCCCCAAAACAAAGGATATGAAGTCAAAACCCTTCATTCTTTAGCGATGAATATCTTAAAGGAAAGACCTGATCAATTATTGATTAATCAGGAATTTCAAGTACTTGATCAACGAAAAAAAGGAGAGCTGATTGAAGATTTAACCAATCAGTGGCTAGATAATAATAAGTCCCAACTAAGAAATTTGATCGAAATCAATCAACAACGAGGGCTTGATCATAATATAAGAGCTAATTTTTGTGGGTTTGTAAACCGAATGATTGCTCATCTGAAGATGAAGCGTGTTAGTACAGCTCAGATTTCTTCTTTAAAAGAAGAGTTAGATCATAACTCATATCTCAATCTAGCTTGTGATGTATTTATTGAATACTCTATGAGGTTACATGACAATGCCTGGCTTGACTTTAATGATTTAATTGTTAATGCTTTGACCTTATTAGAAGAAGATCAAGAACTTTTGGCTAGATTACGGAAGAAATGGACATATATCTTTGAAGATGAAGCTCAGGATTCAAATCCGATTCAAGAAGAGATTTTGACCTTGCTGACTGGAGATGGGGGTAATTTAATTAGGGTTGGTGATTCTAATCAAGCGATTATGGGTACCTTCACCTCAGCAGATCCCGATAACTTTAGAAGTTTTTGTCGGCGTCTGAAAGAGAGTGATTCCCAAAATGCTAGGAAGATAGATATTTTATCTGCCAGTAGAAGTACGGAGCAGATTATAGACTTAGCCAATAAATTGGTTGAATGGAGTTGTAAAGAGCATCCTCAAGTAGAATGTAAAACCGCTTTGGAAAGGCAGTTGATCAAGCCGGTTGCAGGAGAAAACCCTGAAACTGACCGTTATACGATAGCATCTCATGTTTTTAAAAGTTTTGAGGATGAAGCAAGAAGGATAGCAAAATTTGCTACGGAGCATGCTGACCAGAATCCGGACAATACAATTGCAATTATTGCCCCTACCAATAAGATCAAATCTAGCTTTGCTCAAGAGCTTGAAAAGTTAGGAGCAGCTTATGAAGAGGTAGGGCATATAAGTAATAGCCATAAGAATACTATCTCTGTATTGCAGAAAGTAGTCCGTTATTTAGTCAAACCTCATAAGTTAGAGCGATTGCAAAGATTAATGGAAGATGTTTTTTTGGTTGACTTTACTGCTTCAGAATTACAGGTGATCAAGCAGGTGTTTCAGGAAAAGTCTATAGGAGAATTAATCTATCCGCTGGGTGAAGAGTTATCAGTAATAGATTTTCCTGACGAGTTAATCGGTAATCCTAAGCTCTATACTGCTTTTACTCAAGCATTAGACCAGATTAAATTGTGGTTGGATGCTAGCTTAGAGTTTCCGCCTGATAAGTTGGTCTTATTTTTAGCAGAGCAGCTAGAGTTAGCAGAGGATAATCTGGCGTTGGCCCAAGGGATTGCTCTGATTATCAGGGAGCAGTTAACAGAAAATCCAGAGTGGAAGTTATCTGATGTTGCTGAGCAGATCTATAGTTTAGAGTCTTCTTTTGAAAATGTTGCTAGTAAATTAAGACAAGTTAATGGGTTTGAACCTAAGCCAGGAGTGATTACAGTCTTGACTGCCCATAAGTCTAAAGGGTTGGAGTGGGATACTGTTTATTTGACCTATCTTACCTCATCAAAGTTTCCAGCTACAGTAAATGATTGGTTCAGAAGTGATATGAATAAGCATTTACCGAAGGATAAACGTAATCTAGTAGCTGTTGGTAAGGCTGAATTAGAAATGTTAATCTCTTCAGAAAAAGAAGATGATATCTCTCCTTTGGAACAGGCTAGGATTGATTTAATCAGTGAGCGATTGCGATTATTATATGTAGCTATTACAAGGGCCAAGCAGAATTTATTCTTGAGTTGTAGTCAGAAAGGATACTTAAAACCGAGCAACTACTTTGAGATGTTGGCCCAATTTATTATAGAGGAGCGAAAGAATTATGAACAGAGCTAAGTTAAAGGAGTTATATTTCAGTAAATCAGCATTAGCTACCTATGAACAATGCCCGTTGAGGTTTAGACGTCGTTATCTTGATGGGCTCTATTGGGGTAGGGATTGGGGCATGGAGCAAGAAGAGAGGACAGTTATTGAACAAGGAATCTTATTCCATGACTTAGCTAATAGGTATTATCGGCAGGGCAAGATGCTTGTTGATAAAGAGTTGCTGACAGATCAAATGGTAGAGTGGTTAGAAAGTTTGATTAATTACAGACCTTATTTGGAGGGGGGAACTTTTCTACCTGAGCAAGAATTTAGAATTAATCAAGCAGGTTTAAGGATCCTGGCAAAATTTGATCTATTATATATTACTCCGGAAGGGAAAGCAATCATTTATGAATGGAAGACTTCGCCCAAGCCCACTAAGCAGCTCTATAGGCGAAAGGCAATCCAGACTAAAGTCTATCGGTATGTATTATGTAAAGCAGGTGGTAGTTATTCTCCAACAGGTTGTTGGAAGCCAGAGGATATTCAGATGATTTATTGGAACCCTCGCTTTAAAAAGGAGCAAGTGATCTCTTATACTGAGGAGCAGTTTAAGGATGATCAAGAGCTTTTAATTAGCAAGATCAAACAGATAGAAGAGACTAAAGAATTTATTGCGACCAGCGATCAAGAGATCTGTGCTCGTTGTGAATATTCCCCAGTCTGTCATGGAGAACCAGCAATTGAATTAGAGGTTGAAGAAGAGGATTTAGATCTTGATTTTGATTGGGAGAGTATTGATCAGTTTCAATTTTAGATAATAAGTTGGATGGTGGTGGAATCGAATGAAGATTACAGTTGATTATAAATCTGAACAGAATATTGAAGTACCTCAATTTTTAGTGGATAGGTTTAATGGTGATCAATTATTGGCTAGAATCTTTTATAATCGAGGATTGACTACACCCCAGAAATCAAAGGAGTTTTTGGATCCTCAATTTTATACGCCGACAGAGCCTGAGCAGTTTCCTAAGATTGAACAAGCTGTAACTATGATTTTAGAGGCTGTTGAAACTGGGCAAAAGATCTCTGTCTATGGTGATTATGATGTTGATGGAGTAACAGCTACTACTATCTTAGTCAGTATGTTGACTGAATTAGAGGCACAGGTTAGCTATCATATTCCTGATCGCTTTACGGAAGGGTATGGGATCAATCAAAGTGTAATCAAAGATTTGGCTGATCGAGGTATTGATCTAATCATTACCTGTGACTGTGGAATTTCTAATCAGCAAGAGATAGCGTTAGCAAAGCAATTGGGGATGCAGGTGATTGTAACTGATCATCATCAATTGCCAGAAGAGTTACCAGCTGCTGATCTGATCTTATCTCCTAAGTTATTACCAGCAGATCATCAAGCGTATTATCTGCCTGGGGCAGGGATGGCTTATTTTTTAGCCTGGGCCGTCTTTGCTGAAGTAGGGCAAGAGGATCAAGCAGAAAGGTTGCTTGATTTAGCTGCCTTGGCTATAGTAGCAGATGTAGTTCCCTTACAGGATGAAAATCGTTACTTGTTACAACAGGGACTTAATTCAGTGGCTACTACTGACTGGGTAGGGATAGAAGAGCTGTGTCAGTTATGTAATTTAGAGCCTTTTAATTTATCGGCAGAGGATATTGGATTTCAAATTGCTCCTAGAATCAATGCTACTGGTAGGATTCGGAATGCTAGAGAGGCAGTTGAGTTATTTTTGAGCTCTGAACCTGAAAGGGCCAAGCAACTGGCTGCTAAGTTGGATCAAATTAATGAGCAACGCAAAGAGATAAGTGCTGAGATGGAAGAGGAAGCCTTAAGTCTATTACCAGCAGAAGAAGCTTTAGAACCGATCATTTTATATCAAGAGGATTGGCATCAGGGAATATTAGGGATAGTAGCAGGTAGATTATCTGAAAAGTTTGGGGTTCCTGCTTTATTAATGACCCTTAAAGAAGGGCAGGAGATAATCACTGGCTCGGCTCGTTCGATTCCCGGGCTTCATATCTATCACGCCTTACAAGAATGTGCTCATCTGTTAGAAGGTTTTGGAGGGCATGCAGGAGCGGCAGGTTTTTCCTTAACTAAGGATAAATTAGCTGATTTTAAGAAAGAATTGAGAGCAGTATTGAAGAAAAAAATAGCTACTGTAGGAGAGGTCAGAAAGATAGAGGTTGATGGTCAGTTATCATTTGATAGGATAGATTTAGATTTTTATAAGCAGTTACAGGAGTTGGCCCCTTTTGGAGAGCAGAATCCTAAGCCCCTTTTTTATAGTTCACAAGTTGAAGTTGTTTCAGCTAGACCATTTACAAGTGGGAGCAAGCATTTAAACTTATTATTGGATGATAGGACTGAGCGTATTTCAGCTGTTTGGTGGCGAGCTGATGAAGAGCTGTTAGGGGATAAAATAAATCTAGTCTATTCCTTGGATTTAGATACCTGGCGTGGAAGACGGGAGGTTCAATTGGTAATTAAGGAGGTTGTGGGTCAGCAAGGAGAGTTGAATCGAGAAGAGAAGAGGATCGATTATCAGATTAAAGATTATCGCAACCATCCTGACCTTAAACAGCATGCTGTAAAGTTCAATGATCCAATTTATTATTATGAAGGATTAGAAGATTTAAATCTTACTAAATTAATTAATCGCTATCAAACTGGAGAAGCAAGTACTTTAGTCTTACTTTCTTGTCCGCCTGAACTCAATATTTTAGAGGAGTTAATTATTAAATTTAAGCCCCAACAATTAATTCTGGGTTATTCTAACTCAGAATTAAGAACAGGGAAAGAGTTTTTGAATCTGCTCAGCAAATTGATAAAGTATATAATTGAAGAGAAATCAGGTAGGACTTCTATCTTTGAGCTAGCTGCTTTAACTAGCGAACGGGAAAGAACCGTGTTTTTGGCTCTAAAGCAGTTGAGGAATTTAGGTTATATAGATTTTGAGTTGATCAATCCTAATAATATTTTGTTGAAGTATGCTGTTAAGGAGCAAAAGTTAGCTAAAGATAAGAAGAATGAAGCAAGATTAAAGGAGCTATTAAAAGAGACTAGGGCTTTTAAAAGGTATCTATTAGAGAAGGATGTGGAGCAATTGTATCAGTTGTTGAATTGATTAAGTGTCTGTGTCTGTAGATATAGTCTCTATGGTTTTCACGGAGAGTCTTGGTTTGTAAGACTCGTAGGATCCGTGTCAGTGAAAGTATTAAAAGTATGGAGTTTTTTATGTGAAAGAGAAACTTAATTACAATATAGCTATATAATAATCTATTCAGTCATCGATTAGCTTGTGTTTAGAGATAACTAATTTGATAGAAAATAATTTTTATCTAAATATCTTCAAATATCTAAGATAATGTGATATACTAATTGTAGTACAAGGTTAGAAAATAGTAATGTCAACTCATCCCTTCGTGTAAACCACAGTGGGTTTGACCCCTTGTAGTGAAACATTGACAGGCTTTGCCTGTCAATTAACGCACAAGTGAATATTTGGGGTTACACTAACTAGTCCTTTAGTGTGTAAAATATTCAAGGTAAAGGATTAATCTATTCTTGAACCTATTTAGGCTAGGGATAATGGTGCTGTGGACTCACCATTGCGAATAAGGTCTGCCTGTTTTCAGGTGCAAATACTTAATTGACACACTTCGCATAAACTCACCTAGTAGCATACCCATTTCGGAGTATGTGAAGTAGTGAGAAGCTCCATCTAAATTTTTAATTTAAGTGGAGAGGTTCACTTAGCTGATTATTTTTTTAAAAAATTTATATATTTTTTGAAGGTATTATCAGAACTTTATCTAATAACGTATATGGGACAAGAATTATTTGAGTGGATTATAGATTTTGGACGTAGAAACTGATGGGCTTGCCCCCAGGATGTAAGTGCTGTTTTAAAAATAATTCGACATTATTATCAAAACATGATATACTAAAAACAGTTAAGGTAAATCTTTTTACACACACGCAAAGTCTGACGTGATAAATCCACCAATTACTAGTTTGTGTTTAGAGATAATTAATTTGCTGCAAAAAGAAAAAAGAATAAGAAGTTCATAAATTATGTTATATAGAGTTGCACTTGCTAAAAAATATGATTTAATTATCAATTATTGCTTACTAAGTTGTAATTTATTGCAGGGAGGATTTCTTCCGTATATTGTGAAAATAATTACTAAGAAATTTATAATAATTCAAGGGAAGTATTATTTTTAGTAGACATCTAAATTTATCATATTTTAAAATTTATATATTTTTTTGAAGGTATTACCATGATTTTATCTAATAACGTATATGAGGTAAGAATTATTTGAGTGGATTATAAAAAAAAAATTTAGTTATATTTGGATTTGTTTTATATTGAAAGAGGGGGGGGCAAAGTAGATGAAAATAGCTATTTCAGGAAAAGGTGGAGTAGGAAAAACAACAATTACAGCAACTCTAAGTAAGATGTTCTCTCAAAATGATTATCATATTTTTGCTGTAGATGCTGATCCAGATGCTAACTTAGCTACTACTTTAGGAATTCCAGAAGAAGAAGTAGAGAAATTAAAACCACTAGCGGAGTTAGAAGAGGTGATTGAAGAGAAGAATGCTGGTGGAGGTGCTTTTATTAGTTTAACCCCTGATGTTGATGATATATTAGATGATTATGCATATAATTTAAATAACATTAAATTTTTGAGGATGGGTGAGATTAAACAAGGTGGTGCCGGTTGTTACTGTAAGGAAAATTCATTTTTGCGTTCTATAGTTGAATCATTATTAACTAATAAAGAAGAAGTTGTAATTTTGGATATGGGAGCAGGTATTGAGCATTTAAGTAGAGGAACAGCTCAAGCTGTTGACCTGTTAATAATTGTGATTGAGGGCAGTCAGGTCAGTATTGAGACTGCTCAAACCGTCAAGAAGATGGCAGTTGAGTTAGGAATTCCTGCGGTTAAGATTATAGCTAATAAAGTTTTTGGTCAAGAAGCTGAAGAGTTAATTAGAGATAATTTTTCTGCTGAGGAGCTCTTGGGTTTTATTCCTTTTAGTCAAGATGTAGTTGCTTCTGCGATGACAAAAGGAGATAGTGAAAAGTTATATCAGGCTTTAAAGCCTGATATGGAAACTATCTATAAGAATCTTGGATATTCTCAACTAAAAGAAAATATTTAGTCGTAGGATGCTTTGCAACTATTAATGGGTCTATTGTACACCAATCTTTTGAAGGGGGGTGGCAGATAAATAGAAGTAGCTAGTTCAGTTATCTTCTAGAAATAATGTAAAAGTAAGATTTTCATTCTTCTAAGACATTTCACAAATTAAATGGTGAGGTTGAAAAGAAGAGTTTTGAGGATAGGATTATTGATCCAACGAGTGAAGAGATACTGTAAGTAGCAGATAAATAGAGAGAGCTAGTCAGTTATCTTCTAGAAATAATGTAAAAGTAAGATTTTCATTCTTCTAAGACATTTCACAAATTAAATGAGGGGGTTGAAAAGATGAGTTTTGAGGATAGAGTTATTGATCCAGCAAGTGAAGAGATGCTGCAAATAGCAGAAGAAAAGGGGCATGAAAGTTGTTTTTCTCGCTATGAAGATATGACACCACAATGTGGTTTTGGTGCTGCTGGAGTCTGTTGTACTATATGTTTACAAGGTCCTTGTCGAGTTAATCCATCTGACAATGGAAAAGGTAATCAAGAAGCAATCTGTGGAGCTAGGGATTATACAATAGTAGCACGTAATTTAGTGCGAACAATTGCTGGTGGTGCCGCTAATCACTCAGGTCACGCGCGACATGTTGCAGAGGTATTAAGAGAGGTGGCTTCAGGTAAGGCAGAGGATTATGAAATTAAAGATGAAGCCAAGTTAAAGAATATGGCTACTGCACTCGGAATAGAGATTGAAGGAAGAGAGACTAATGAGATAGTTAAAGAGGTAGCTGAGGAAGCAATTAGTAACTTTATCGGTTATCATGGAGAAGAAGTTAGCTGGCTAAAGACAGCGATACCTGAAAGCCGTTACAATCTTTTAAATGACTGTGATGTTATTCCACAAGGTATTAATGATGTTATCGCTGATTCAATGCATAGAACTGCTATGGGAGTAGATAGTGATCCATTAAATTTAATCTTTGGTGGTTTGGAAACAGCATTGAGTGACTTTACAGGTTGTGCAATGGGAACTGATTTATCAGATATCTTATTTGGTACTCCAGAGTTGGTCGAATCTGAAGCTAATCTAGGTGTACTCGAGGAAGATGCAGTCAACCTAGTAGTGCATGGTCACGATCCATTATTAAGTGAAAAGGTAGTAGAAGCAGCTAAACGTTTAGAAGATGAAGCTAAAGCTGCTGGAGCTGAGAAAGGAATCAAGATTTCAGGAATCTGTTGTACTGGAAATGAGCTTTTAATGAGACAAGGTGTTTCGTTAGCAGCTAACTATACTAGTCAGGAGTTAGCAATTATGACCGGTGCTGTAGATGCTATGGTAGTTGATGTTCAGTGTCTAATGCCTTCTTTACAAGAGATATCAAGATGTTATCATACTGAAATCATTACAACTATGGAGATATCTAAAATTACAGGAGCTAAGCATATTCAATTTAATGATGCAACTGCCGGTGCTGATGCAGATACCATTGTTAAAACAGCAATTGAAGCTTTCAAGAAGAGGAATGCAGAGGTTAATATTCCAGACTATAAAAGTAAGCTAATGGCTGGATTTAGTGTGGAGCAAATTGTAGCAGTTTTAGAGAAGGTTAATGCTGATGACCCATTAAGTGTAGTTACGGATGCTTTAGCAAGTGGAGATATTAGAGGAATTGCTTTATTTGCTGGTTGTAATAATGTAAAGACTAAACAAGATCAAAACCATCTTAAAATAGCTAAAGAGTTAGTTAAGAATGATGTATTATGTGTAGCCACTGGTTGTGCAGCTAACTCTCTTGGTAAGCATGGGCTTATGATTCCAGAAGCTGTAGAAGAATATGCAGGAGAAGGGCTTAAGAAGTTTATTGGTCAACTTAGTGATGCTGCAGGAGTAGAGTTACCATTAGTATGGCATATGGGTTCTTGTGTTGATAACTCTAGAGCAGTTAAGTTGGCAACAGCATTAGCTGATTATACAGGTTTGGATCTTGGTGAATTACCGGTAGTTGCTACTGCACCAGAGGCAATGCATGAAAAGGCTGTATCAATCGGTTCATGGGCAGTGACATTAGGATTACCGACTCACGTAGGAGTAGTACCTCCAGTAACTGGTAGTACTTTGGTAACGGATGTAGCTACCAATATAGCAGAGGATGTATTTGGAGGTCATTTTATAGTCGAAACAGATCCAGAAGCTGCTGCTGAAAAATTAATAGATAAGATTGATCAAAGAAACTGGATGTTAGAGATGAAAGCTAAGGCGAAAGAAAAAGTAGAAGGTTAAATTAGATAAAATAAAACAAGAAAAGAATGATTTATCATTGAGGGTATAGGTAACTAAGGTGTGTTGATTAATTAAATGTAAGGTTATATAATTACGAATACGAAATTTACGAGATTATTAAGGTTAAGATAAGGAGGGTTAAAAATGACAATAAAGTTATGTAAAGCAGCTATTGAAGGAGCGATGGTTGCTACTAGTTTTGCAGAGACTAGACTTAATAAGGTTCTTATAGAATGTGGACCAGATACAGAAGTAGCATACCCTGATACAGGCTATGAGTTACCTCTAATTTCAGGATTAGAAGGTACGAAGGTAGAGAAAGCAGGAGATTTAACTAGAATTTTAAATAAATTCAAGAGTAACTTAACCCATGAGTATGATTTTGAAAATGCTAAGAAGGCTGGAGAATTAACAGCAATTGCAGCAGAAATAATTGAGGCATTAAAATATATAGGTGATGAGGACCCTTATGAGGATGAAATTTACACTGGATTTATAGAAGATGGTGTTTTAAGGGAATTAGGAGTATCACTAGTAGATGGAACAATTCCTGGTATTGCTTTAATTATTGGTAAGGGAAGAAGCAGTAAAGAAGTAGCAGATATGGTTACTGATTTACAAGGAAAAGGTATTTTGACTATGTTGTGTGATGAAGTAATAGAACAATTAATAGAAGAGGATGTAAAAGTAGGATTGGATTATTTAACAGTTCCGTTAGGTCACTTTACCCAGGTAATTCATATTGTGAATTTTGCAGTAAGAGCAGCATTGGCTTTTGGAGGCGAAGAACGAGGAGATTATGAAAAAATCTTGAGTTATATTCGAGAAAAGATTAATGCATTTGTAATTGCTCTAGGAGAGCCAGATGAAGTTAGAGTTTCTGCTCATTTAGCGGCAAATCATTTAGGTTTACCAGTAATTACAGATTATGAAGGCATTGAAGAAGAGATAGATGAATGGTATATAGTAGAACAAGATTATGAAGAAATGATACAGTTAGGATTAGAACTAAAAGGTATTCATATTGAGATTGTAGATATTCCTGTACCGATTACTGTAGGTGCTGCCTTTGAGGGTGAACAGATCAGAAGAGATGATATGTATGTTGAATTTGGTGGTCAGAGAACCCCAGCTTTTGAGCTAGTGAAGACGGTAGATAAAGATGAGGTAGAAGATGGAAAAGTAGAATTGATTGGTCCTGATTTAGATGAAGTAGAGCCTGGGGGACAATTACCACTAGGTATTATGGTAGATGTTTATGGTCGAGATATGCAGGAAGACTTTGAGGGAGTAATTGAGAGAAGAGTTCACTACTTCTGTAACTATGGTGAAGGATTATGGCATATGGGCCAACGAGATATAAACTGGGTGAGAATTAGTAAAGAAGCTCAGGAAAAAGGATTTACCATTAAGGGTATAGGTGAAATTTTATATGCTAAGTTTAAATCAGAGTATCCATCAATTATAGATAGAATGCAGGTAACATTAATTACTGAAGAAGGCGAAGTCTATGATGAGTCTTATCAAGAGGCTAAGGATCGCTATAAGAAGCGTGATGATAGAATGAAAGAGTTGAGTGATGAGTCTGTTGATGAGTTCTATGATTGTCTATTATGTCAATCATTTGCTCCTGACCATGTCTGTATTATAACTCCAGATCGAGTTGGGCTTTGTGGAGCTATTAGTTGGTTAGATGCTAAAGCAGCTTATGAGATTGATCCAACAGGGGCCAACCAGCCAATTGAATTGGATGGAGTAATAGATGAGCATAAAGGTCAATGGGAAGCAGTAAATGAAAGACAGGGTAAAGAATCAGGTGGAAAGATAGAAGAAGTAAATATTTATTCACTGATGGAAGCACCAATGACTTCTTGTGGTTGTTTTGAGGCAATTATGGCGATGGTACCTGAAGCCAATGGGATTATGATTGTTAACAGAGAACATGGTGGTGAAACACCTGTTGGAATGACCTTCTCTACTTTAGCTGGTACAGTAGGGGGAGGTAACCAAACTCCAGGATTTATGGGAATTGGTAAGACTTATATTGGTAGTGATAAATTCATTAGAGCTGATGGTGGATTAGGTAGAGTAATCTGGATGCCTAAAGAGCTTAAAGAAGAGTTAGAAGATGACATAAAGAAACGAGCTGAAGAATTAGGTTTAGATAACTTCTATGACAAGATTGCTGATGAGACAGTAGGAACTGATTCTGAAGAGATTCTGACCTTCTTACAAGAAAAAGGTCATCCAGCATTAGAGATGGATCCATTATTATAAAGTGACCTGATGGTTAAACTCAAAAAGGTCTAATTAATTATAAAATTACAAAAGACGTACCATATATAGTAGGTAATCACTCTAAATTATACTGTATATAGTATAGAGAAATATTTTGATGTTTTTTATGGTTGAATCACTTGATAATTTAGTTTACAATAGAAGGCTGGTTGTAAATTGTTTTATAATCGGCCTTCATTCCTAATCTTTATTAATAAAGATTAGTAATACATTAACGAAAGGGGATTTTAAAAGATGGGATTAACAGGATTAGAGATTTATAAGAAGTTGCCTCAAACAAACTGTGGAGAGTGTGGGTCTCCTACGTGTTTAGCATTTGCGATGCAGCTGGCTGAAGGGAAAGCTGAATTAAGTGAATGTCCAGATGTATCTGATGAGGCTAAAGCTGCATTAGATGCTGCATCTAAGCCTCCAATTGCTACTGTGACTGTTGGTGCAGGAAATTATGAGCGAGAAATTGGTGGAGAAACAGAGTTATTTAGACACGATAAGACATTTTTTAATGAAACAGGAGTTGCAGTTGCAGTTAGCGATGAAGAGGATGTAGCAGCTAAAGTAGAGCAGATCAATGCTTTAAGTTTTGAGAGAGTAGGTCAAGATATAGAAGTTGACATGATTGCTGTTACAAATGATTCTGGAGATGCGGATACTTTTGTTGAAGCTGTTCAAACAGTAGCAGATAATAGTGAGCGAAGCCTAATTTTGGTTACTGAGGATTCAGCTACAATGGAAGCCGCTTTAGATATAGTAGCTGATCAGAATCCATTGCTTTATGCAGCGACTGCAGATAATTATGAAGCAATGACGGAGCTAGCTAAAGATAATGAATGTCCATTAGCAGTTAAGGGTGAAGACTTAGATAGTTTAGCAGAATTGACCAAGAAGGTTGATTATGAAGACTTAGTAATTGATAGTGGAGCTCGTGGAACATCTGAAGTGTTAAGAGATCAGACGGTGATTAGAAGATTATGTATTAAGAAGAAGTTTAGACCTGTAGGTTTTCCAACAATTACGTTCACGACTAAAGAAGATCCTCAAGAAGAGGTTATGCAGGCAAGCACTTATATAACTAAATATGCTGGAATTGTAGTTTTAAGTAATACAGTAGAGTTAGCCGAAATGTTATCATTATTAACAGTAAGACAGAATATTTATACAGATCCAAGAGTACCGGTTACTGTTGAACCAAATAAAGTCTATGAAGTGGGAGAGCCTGATGAGAATTCTCCAATCTTTATTACGACTAACTTCTCATTAAGTTACTACAGTGTAGAAGGTGATGTATCAGCAAGTAAGGAACCTGCTTATATTATCCCAATTGATACAGATGGAACTTCTGTCTTGACAGCTTGGGCAGCCGATAAGTTTGGTGGAGCTAAGATCGGTGAGATCTTAACTGAAGAGATGGATATTGAGGATATGGTTGATCATAGAAAATTAATTATTTCAGGTTATGTGGCAGTAATCAGTGGTAAGTTAGAAGAGGCTTCTGGTTGGGACGTTATTGTAGGACCACGTGAATCTTCTGGAATTCCAAACTTTATTTCTAATCGTTGGGAAAGCGAGTTGAATGAATAACTGATCTAGTTTTGGAAGGGGGAAATGTATGCCATTAGTTAAATTTGTACCTGATCAAAGAGAAATAGAAGTAGATTTAGGAGCTAATCTGTTAGAAGTAGCAGTAGAGGCTGGAATTGATTTGAAAGCAGTCTGTGGTGGCAGTGGAAGCTGTGGTAAATGCCAGCTGGTTATTAAAGAAGGAGAAGCTGAAATACTTGATCAGGGGAACCTTTCCCCTGACAAATTAGAACGGGGTTATGTATTGGCTTGTAAGGCAGAGGTAAAAGATGATTTAATAGTTGAGATCCCACCAGAATCACGGTTGAGCAAGCATCAGGTTTTTATAGAAGAAGAGGTTGAAGAAAGGGAAGATGTATTAACAGAAGAGGAGTTAACAGCTGCTCAAGAATTGACCCTTAACCCTATTTATAGAAAGGTAGAGGTAGAACTAAGTCAACCTTCGTTAACAGATAATGTTAGTGATCTAGAAAGATTAGAGACTGAACTTAATCGTGAGCAAGAGCTTTCATCATTACAAGCTTCATTACCTGCATTAAAGGATTTGGCTGTCCATTTGCGAGAAAATGACTGGAAGACTCAAGTTTCATTAGCAAAAGTGGGTGATCATTATGAAATTGCTGAGTTGAAGTCATTAGATGACCAAAAGGTTGATTATGGATTGGCAGTAGATATCGGAACGACTACTGTAGTAGTGGAATTGGTAGATTTAGCAACTGGTAAGGTTATTGCTCGAGAAGGTAGCTATAATAAGCAGGCCAACTATGGTGATGATGTAATCAGTAGGATTAATTTTGCTAAAGAGAATGAAGGTGGCTTAGCAAAGCTTAATCAAGCTGTAATTGGTACTATGAATTCCTTAATTGATGAGATTGTTAGTCAACAAGGAATAGAGCAGGGTCAGATCAAGACAGCAGTTTTAGCTGGAAATACGACTATGATCCATCTGTTGTTAGAGATAGATCCGAATAATATTCGATTAGAGCCTTATATTCCAACTGTCAGCTTCGTTCCACCATTAAGGGCTAAAGAGTTAAACCTTAAGATTAAAGAGGATGGTTTAATTCATTGCTTGCCTGGAGTAAGCAGTTTTGTTGGTGGAGATATAAGCTCAGGAACTTTAGCTGCCGAGATTGCTGAGCAAGATGAGATAACACTCTTTATTGATATTGGTACTAATGGTGAATTAGTATTAGGGAATAAAGAATGGTTAATGACTTGTTCCTGTTCAGCTGGTCCAGCTTTTGAGGGTGGAGGAATTACCTATGGAATGAGAGCAATGTCAGGAGCAATTGAGATGTTTGACATAGATCCAAAGACCTATGAGGTCAAATATAGTACAATTGGTGATGTTCCACCAATCGGTATCTGTGGATCAGGTCTGATTAACTTACTAGCCTTATTAAAAGATCTAGGAATCATCGGTCGCTCTGGAAAGTTCGATGAAGAACTGGAGCATGAGAGGCTAAGAGATGGAGAGTATGATAAGGAATTCGTCCTAGTCTGGGCCAATGAAGCAGGAATAGAAGAGGATATAGTGATTTCAGAAAATGATATCAAAAATTTACTCAGATCTAAAGGAGCAGTTTATGCTGGGATTAGAATGATGTTAAATAGTATGGCTTTAACTGAGGAATTTATAGACCAGGTATTAATTGCCGGAGGTTTTGGTAATTATATCAAACTTGATGATGCTTTGAAGATAGGTCTATTACCTGACTTGCCATTAGATAGATTTAAGTTTATAGGAAATACATCATTAAAGGGAGCAAGGATGAGTCTTTTATCAGAAGATAAGTTTGAAGAACTACAGGAGATTGCTAGGAAGATGACTTATCTTGAATTGAGTGCTGAAAATTATAGCCAAGATTTCATGGATGAGTTTGTATCAGCTCAATTTATTCCTCATACTGATTTGAGTCTCTTTCCTTCAGTAACAGGAGAATAAGTTAAATATAAAAGAGGAGTTGACAGATATGAATTTAGCAGTAGCAGGAAAAGGTGGAACAGGTAAAACAACATTTTCTTCTCTTTTAATTAGAACATTGATTAAAAATGAAGAAACGCCAATTTTAGCAGTTGATGCTGATGCTAATGCAAACTTAGATGAAGCTTTGGGGCTGGATGTACGTACTACCATAACAGAGCTGCTAAGAGAGTTTAAGGAAATGAAGGGTAGACCACCTGCTGGAATGGATAAGTTAAGTTATATTGAGTATAGGCTTAATGCTTCATTGGTTGAAGATGATGATGTAGATTTATTAGTGATGGGTGGGCCAACTGGACCTGGTTGCTATTGCTATCCTAATGATTTATTGAAGAAGTTTATTGAGAAGTTGAATGCTAATTATCCTTATTTTGTAATGGATAATGAAGCAGGTTTGGAGCATTTGAGTAGAAGGACTACTCAAGATATAGATGTTTTATTTGTGGTCAGTGATGCTAGTGCACGTAGTATTCGTTCTGCAGGTAGAGTTAAGAAGATAGTAAATGAACTAGAATTAGATGTAGAGCAAATATATTTAGTAGTTAATAGAGTAAAAGAGGGAACTATTGAAATATTACAAGAGGAGATAGATAAGACAGGTTTAGAGTTGATCGGAACTTTACCTGATGATTCACAAGTGATGGAATATGATTTACATGGGAAGTCACTGGTTGATTTGCCAGACGATGCTTTGGTGGTTCAAGCAGTGGAAGAGATTGTTGAAAAGACTGTCTTATAAAGATGAGATGTATCTGTGATAAAATTATAGAAAGGGGAGAATAAAATGGCAGTAGAAATGCTTAAAGAAAAATGGAAGGGTCAAGTAACAGAGGTTGTTATTGGAGCTACAGAGGAAGATGGAGGTACTCGTACTTCTACAGTGACTGTAGGAGGGGAAGCTGCTTTACCTTTCTTGGATTTTGAGGGGGAGATTCCTAACAAACCAGTAGTAGCTTATGAGGTGTTTGATGAAGAGCCAGAAGGATGGGCTGAGCCATTGGTAGAAGCATGGGAAGATGTTTATTCTGACCCAGTTGCTTGGGCTAAGAAGTGTGAAGATGAAGGAGCAGAGTTAATTGCTTTAAGATTAGTAAGTGCTGATCCTGCTGGGCAAGATCGTTCTCCAGAAGAAGTTGCTCAGACTGTTAAAGATGTTTTAGAAGCAGTAGGAGTACCTTTGATGGTGCTTGGCTGTGAAGATGCAGAAAAGGATAATGAAGTATTAAAAGCAGTAGCTGAGGTAGCAGAAGGTGAAAATCTCTTAATTGGTGTTGCTGAAGAAGATAATTATAAAACGATTGCTGGGGCGTGTATGATTCATAATCATACTCTAATTGCTCAGTCACCAGTAGATATGAATATTGCTAAGCAGTTGAATATCTTATTGACTGATTTAGGAGTTAAAGAGGATAGGATAGTTATTGACCCGTTATTGAGTAGTTTAGGGTATGGGTTAGAGTATTCTTATTCTGTAATGGAAAGAATTAGATTGAGTGCTCTAAGAGGTGATAAGATGTTATCAATGCCGATGATTGCTTTTGCTGGAAAAGAAGCTTGGAGAGTAAAAGAGCCTAATACTTCTGTTGAAGAGAACCCACAGTGGGGAGAACAAGAAAATAGAGGTGTGATGTGGGAAACTTTTACTGCAAGTACAGTATTACAATCTGGTGCTAATATTTTAGTGATGCGTCATCCACAAGCTGCTAAAAATGTACAAAGTTTAAGTGATGATTTAATGGCAGATAACTCATAGAGTTATCTGGAAGTGAAGTTTTATTAATTAAGTACTTTTTATAAAATGAGGAGGTAAAAAAATGATTATTATTGGTGAAAGAATTAATGGAATGTTTAATGATATTGGTGAGGCAATTAAGAATCAAGATCCTACAGCAATTCAAGAGTGGGCTGTAAAACAATTAGAAGCTGGTGCTAATTACTTAGATGCTAACGTTGGTCCAGCAGTTGAAGATTCACCAGAGGTTATGAAGTGGTTAGTAGAAGTTATTCAAGATGAAGTAGATGCTCCGGTTTGTATAGATACAACAAATGTTGATGCTATGGAAGCAGCATTAGAAGTACACAAAGGAACAGCAATGATTAACTCTGTTACAGCTGAACCTTCTAAGTTAGAAGCTATCTTACCATTAGTTAAAGAGTATGAGGCGGAAGTAATCGGTTTGGCTATGGATAAGACAGGGGTGCCTAAAGATTCAGCTACTAGAACAGCTAAAGCAATGGAAATTGTAGCTAATGTTGATGCTCACGGTATTCCAATGGAAGACTTATATGTTGATCCATTGATTTTACCGGTTAATGTAGCTCAAGATCACGCTCCAGAAGTATTGGAGACTATTAAACAGGTTAAGTTATTAGCAGATCCTGCTCCTAAGACTGTTTTAGGATTAAGTAATGTTTCTCAGAACTGTACTAATATGGGACTAATTAATAGAACCTTTTTAGTAATGGCTATGGCAGCTGGATTGGATGCAGCTATCATGGAAGCTAATGATCAAGAAATGTTAGATTCAATAGCTACTGCAGAGATTATTCTTAACAATGATATATATTGTGATTCTTTCTTGAAGCAATTTAGAAAGTAATTGAAATTAATTCAAGAGAAGAAAGTTCAGGATGTTTAATGTAAGTATGAATTTTATTACTGAAGTTAATCAAGAAAACCTCGCCTTAATTTGGGCGGGGTTTTTTGTTTATGTGGCACTTTTGTGCCACATAGCTATCAGCTAAACCATTAAGAAAATAAAAATTATTTTGTAGTGTAGACCTATGTGGATATGGTCTTTATGGTTTTCACGGAGAGTTTTGGTTTTTAGATTTGTAGGGTGCCCTTTATGGGTACCCTACAAATCAAGGGCAATCACAAGGATTGCCCTTACAAAAGCCTTAACTTCAGTCTTAAACTTAGACTTATACTTAACATATAGTTGCCGTCAGGCAACTATATTCTACCTCATAGTTCTTAACTTTTGAATTCTTTCTTCTGTCGGTGGATGGCTGCTAAATAACTTGCTTATTCCCCCTCGACCAGAGAAAGGATTTAAGATGAACATATGAGATGTGGCTTGATTGACCTTCATTTGTCTGCCGTGGACATGACGTTGCATCTTCTGTAAAGCATTAGCTAGACCATCAGGTTTACCTGCTATCCGTGCTCCTTCTTGATCTGCTAAATATTCTCGTGAACGGGAGATAGCCATTCTAATGATGATTCCTGCCAAGGGGGCCAAAATCATAGCTGCAATCTGTAAGAGAGCACCTCCATTCTTACTATTACGGCGGCGTCCGCCAAAGATCATGCGATACCTTCCCATCCGGGCTAAGAATGCTAAGGCCCCAGCCATTACTGCAGCGATGGTACTGATTAAGGTATCACGATTCTTGATATGGGCCAACTCATGGGCAATTACGCCTTCTAATTCATCTCTATCCAATAGATTGACAATTCCTCTAGTTACTGCTACCACGCCATGTGTTGGATTCCGTCCTGTAGCGAAAGCATTGGGTTGACTAGACGGAGTGATATAGACTCTAGGCATTGGGATTCGAGCCTTATTGCTCAGCCGTCGTACCATATCATGGATCTCTGGTGCTTCTTGTTCACTCAAAGGTTTGGCCTTGGTCATCTTGATAGCAATCTTGTCGCTATGCCAATAACTTAAGACATTGATTCCTAGTGCAAAGATAAAGGCCATGATCATTCCATCTTCTCCGGCGATAGCTCCCCCGAGAAAGATAAATAAGATAAATAATGTAAACATCAGCATAAAGGTCTTCATTTTATGCATAAATTAGTACCTGGTTATAAAAAACTGTTCAAAACTATATAAAATTAATTATAACCAGGTTTCACCTCCCTACCTTTTATTTTTTA
>NZ_JALKBX010000021.1 GCF_023227745.1 Natroniella acetigena
TCAAATTTCAAAAATTGACCTAGGGGAAACTATACCCTAAAATTAAGTTCCAAATTTTTACTTGACATAGGACGTCTATTTTCTTACATTCCCAAAATGATGACGTCCAATTACTGATTCAGTTACCATATTATCAAACATCCATTGTGCTGTAGCAGTAACTGGATTATAATAATAAAGAGCTCCATTCGATGGATCCCAACCACTTAAAGCATAATCTACAGCTTCATAAGCAGTCTTGTCTGGAGTCAGATCAATCTGTCCATCCAATACTGCAGAAAAGGCATAATGCCCTCCACTTGTTTGTTGAAATACAACCCCTTCAACATCATTAGGAAACTCCGGACTTTCAACTCGATTAATAACAACCCCTGCTACTGCTACCTGTCCTTTAAAAGGCTCCCCTCTAGCCTCTGAATAAACGGCTCTAGCTAAAATATCACGTTCTTCAGAAGTTACATATAAGCGTTGATAACTAGAATCAGCAGGTTCTTCATCACTAGCAGCTGACTCATATGAGTCTCCTAAATAATCTTCGCTACTACTATCACCAGTAAATGAAGAAAAAAAGAATAACATAAGTAAACTCTGCACGATCGATAAAAAACCCCTATTCTCAGTTAAAGAACTTAAGCCTCCTTCAGAAGCATAAGCAGGAACAAATAAAATAAACCCTGATAAAAATGGAAATAAAATTGTAAATACTAACAAGCTAGCTATTAATTTATAGTGTTTGTTCTTCATAGGCTGATTTCCTTTCTCTTATAATATTGTGACTATGTACTTTAATTTAGAGTTTAAATAATAGTGTGAAAATCGTTTTAAATTCTACATCATCATTTATAAATATACCATCTTTTCTTACAAATTGCATTAGAAATTATTTTTATGATAGTAAATTATTATCTGAAGAAGATTAAGTATCCTTTTTCCAGTTAAGCTTTTCTATTATTATCAACCACCAAATTTTTAGAAATTAACACCATTTCTAACTAACTGCATAAAATAATAAAAAAGAAAAAAAATTGAAAGGAGGGATTGCAAATGGGAAATTATAGAGATTGTCCCCGTTCTAATCCAAATGAAACTAGAAGACAAACAAGAGTTCCAGAATTTTGCCCACCACGGTTTGGTATCTTATATACAGTTAGGCCAGGAGATACTATGTGGAATATAACACGACGCTTACAAAGACGTGGTATTGAAATCAGCTTAGAAGGTCTAATCGCTGCTAATCCACATATCCCTGACCCAGATGTTCTATTTCCTGGCGATGTACTCTGTTTGCCAGAACCACCTCCACCACCTCCAGATGTAACACCAAGAGTTCCAGCAGAGTGTCCTAGAGGATACGAGTCACGTTACACTGTTAGAGCAGGTGACACCATGTGGAATATTGCTCGCCGTTTTGGAGTCAGCTTAGCTGGTCTAATCAGGGCCAACCCCCACATCCCAAATCCAGAAATTATTTATGCTGGTGATGTATTATGTGTTCCAGCTCCATTTTAATTAGTTAAAACCTCTTATAAACTATGGTAACTAATGTAAATTCAGTTACCATAGTTACTTTTTTAACAACTCCGATTTAATTCTACAAGCAGCAGAAATTGCGGTTAAACCTCCTAAAGAAGTCTTCTTTTCGTTAATTAATTCAGCTCTTTATTTTTTATTCCTCTATAGAACATCTTAAAATATCAATTATTATTTGCAAAAATTACTAGTTTAATTTGAAAATAACTTATCTCTTCAGGTAATGCCTCTTTTAATGGTTTCAAACGTTCTGCTCCTACTTCTTTTATCTTACTTTTAATTAATCCCCTTTTTTCCTGGGAAATAAATAGATCAAGATTTAAATCAAACCCTTCTCGTAAAGAACGAACCAGATGATTTTGAACTGTTGTTACAGCAAGTCCTCTCAAGTTAGCTATTTCCGACAAAGTCTTTCCTTCCTGTAATAAATTATAACTTATTAAATGGCTTGGATTATCTGTTGTAGTTGCCACCTCTTGTTTAGCAGTCTCTTGTAGTGCAAACTTCTTAATTTTTTCTAGAAAATGTTTACCATAGCGTTGGAATTTAATCGGGCCAACTCCCTTAATCTCCAGCATTGCTTCTTTAGTTAGCGGCTTTTGGTGAGCCATCTCCTTTAAGGTGCTATCATGAAAGATAACATAAGGAGGTAGATCTTCTTTTTTGGCTAATTTCATTCTAAATTCACGTAAGATACTAAATAAACTATTTTGAGAAGTGATTCGTTTAATCTTCTTTCTAACTTTATAATATACCTCTTCCCTTCCTGCTAATACTGGTTTAGCCTTCGCTGTCAATTTAGTTACAGGAAATTTACTATTCGTTAAGCGTATATATCCTTCAGCAATTAAAAAATTAATTAAATCTTTAATCTCTTTAATAGTATGCTTTCTTAACAAACCATACGTAGATAATTGATCAAAACCTAACTTCAGTATCTTCTGTCGTTTAGAACCTTTTAACACACAAGCAACAGTTGTAATTCCAAACCTCTGGTCAGTCTTATAGACACAGGATAAAATCTGTTGGGCTTCTGTTGTTATATCAACCAATTCTTGTTCTTCATTACAGTTACTACAATTATCACAACCAGCAATTAATTGCTGGTTGTCAAAATAATTTAAGATAAACCCTCTCAAACATTTGGATGTATAGCAATAATCGATCATCTTCTGTAGCTTTTGATACCTACGCTCCTTTAATTGAGGCGTTAAATTCGATTCCTCGATAAAAAACTTAGGTAATCTCATATCAGCAGGATGAAACAATAAAATACACTCACTCGGTTCACCATCTCTTCCCGCTCTCCCTGCTTCCTGATAGTAATCCTCTAAGGTCTGCGGTAAATTATGGTGAATCACGTAGCGAACATTTGATTTATCAATTCCCATCCCAAAAGCATTGGTTGCTACAATAATCTTTAGTTCATCAAAGATGAATTTTTCTTGAACTATTCTCCGTTCTTGGTTACTCAAGCCAGCATGATATTTGCCAACTGAGAATCCTTTTTGCTTTAAAAAAGAAGTCACTTGATCAACCTCTTTTCTGGTAGCAGCATAGATAATTCCAGCATCATCTTGATTAATGTCTACATACTCTGCAATAAAGTCTTTCTTGTTTTCCCCACTAATTAAGTTAAACTTTAAATTAGGACGATCAAATCCAGTTACGTAGATATTCTCTTCCTCAATCCCCAATAAATCACTAATATCCATTCTAACTTCTTTTGTTGCCGTTGCAGTAAAAGCAGTTACTACCGATTGATTAGATAGATTGCTTATTAATTTAGGAATCAAGCGATAACTGGGTCGAAAATCATGTCCCCAACTAGATATACAATGGCTTTCATCAACTGCAATTAAAGAAATATCAGCAGCTTGTAATTGAGCAATAAATTCTTTAGATTGTAATCTCTCAGGAGCAATATATAACAAATCATATTGGCCCTCACATGTTTTAGCCATCCTTTCTTTAATCTCCAGATTACTTAATGAACTATTAATAAAAGTAGCTGCAATCCCTAACGCATTTAAAGAATCGATCTGATCCTTCATCAATGAAATCAAAGGAGAAATTACTAAAGTAATCCCTGCTAAACAAAGAGATGGAATCTGAAAACAGATCGATTTACCTCCTCCAGTAGGCATTATCCCTAAGGTATTATTGCCAGCTAATATATTTCCAATAATTTCCTGTTGCCCTTTTCGAAATGACGAATATCCAAAATATTCCTGCAATAACTGTTCAGCTTCCTCTAACATCTAACCAGCTCCTTAATTAAATCTACAAATCAAAATTACCAATTAAATCTTATATTTTTCAGTAAATACCTTATTATAGTCCAATTCTTCTTCTGTATATGGAGGCTTACTTTCAGCTGGATAGCCAATTCCAATAATTGATTCTACCCTTTTTTGATCAGGGATATGTAATAATTCCCTTACATATTGTTCGGAATTCTGGTGGGATTTATGCCTTCTTTTTCTAATTTGCACCCAACAAGAACCTAAATCAAGCCTTTCTGCTGTTAGTTGTAAAATAACCGATGCAATTGAAGCATCTTCTATCCAGACATCACTAGCTGCTGGATCAGCTAATACTACAACCGCTAATGGAGCCCCCTTTAAAAATGCTGATCCATGTTCCTTCGCTTCACTAAGCTTAGTTAAAGTTTCTTGCTGTTGAACAATAATAAACTCCCAAGGGCGATTATTCCTAGAAGTAGGAGCCAATAAAGCAGATTTGATTAATTGGTCAATCTTTTCTTCTTCTACTTTTAAATCCTTGAACTTACGAATACTCCTTCTATTCTTCAACAATTCCACAAAGTTAAATTCCTCTTGACACATATTAATTCCTCCTTGAAGTTTTATTTATCATTTTATTTTTCTAGCTTTAATGATATTATTCTATTTCTCTATCCATCTTCCTTCTTACAAGCTTTAACAATTTTTGAGTCTAGGACTAAAACCCCTGAATATTATAAAGGTTTAATATGAAACTTCATTACAATTATGTGTCACTTTGTGACACATAATTGAGTTGACAGTGTACAGTGAACAGTTTACAGTTAAGATCAAAACCTTAAAATTTTAAGACCTCTGAAATGCCTTATGTTCTTAGGTTTAGAGTGATTTTGATTTTGAGATTTTAATGGTTTTAACTGTCAACTGTCAACTGTAAACCGCAAACTGTACACTGATATAAAGTGGCAAAGTGCCACTTTATATCAATTAACGTACATAGAATCAAAGTATTAATTTCTCCCATCCGGTTATATTAAGAATAAGGAAATTATTAAATTACTAATTAATGCAGGAAAATATAGATTAATAACTAATATTTAACTTAAGGAGATAAAATAAGGAGGAATAGAAAATGGGTCTAAAAGAAGATGCGCTTAAATTACATCAGAAAAATCAAGGGAAATTAAAGGTAAACACTAAAGTAGAAGTTAATGATGAAGATGATCTCTCGCTTGCTTATTCACCAGGTGTCGCAGAACCTTGTCTAAAAATTAACAAGGATGAGGAAAAAATTTATGAATATACCAACAAGTCAAATTTCGTAGCTGTTGTCAGTAACGGTAGTGCTGTCCTAGGTTTAGGTGATATCGGGGCCAAAGCTTCAATGCCTGTAATGGAAGGAAAAGCTGTTCTTTTTAAAGAATTTGGTGCTGTTGATGCTTTTCCTATCTGTATTGATGAAACAGATCCAGATGCATTAATTAAGGCAGTTAAACAGATTGCTCCTACTTTTGGTGGTATTAACTTGGAAGATATCAAAGGTCCTGAGTGTTTCTATATTGAGCAAAGATTAAAAGAAGAATTGGATATTCCAGTCTTTCATGATGACCAACATGGTACTGCTATCATTACCTTAGCTGGTCTATTAAATGCTCTAAAGATAGTTGATAAGGAAATGAAAGATCTTAAAGTAGTAGTCAATGGAGCAGGAGCTGCTGGAGTAAGTATTGTCAAACTCTTATTATCTGAAGGGGTTGAACAGATCAAGGTCTTAGATAGTAAAGGTCTAATATATAAAGAACGCGATAATTTAGATGAAGTAAAAGAAGAATTAGCTGAATTGACAAATAAAGAGCAACAAGAAGGAAACCTTGCTGATGCAATTGTAGATGCAGATGTCTTTATTGGCGTCTCTGTTGCTGGAGTATTGAGCAAAGAGATGGTACAGGATATGGCTGCTGATCCAATCTTATTTCCTATGGCTAACCCTGATCCAGAAATCTGGCCTGAAGATGCTTTCGAAGCTGGGGCCAAAATAGTGGGAACCGGTCGTTCTGACTATCCAAACCAAGTTAATAATGTAATGGCCTTTCCTGGTGTCTTTCGTGGAGCATTGGATGTAAGGGCCAAGGATATCAACCAAGAGATGAAGATAGCTGCTGCTTATGCTTTAGCAGAGTTAGTAACTGAGGATAAGTTGGCCCCTGATTATGTAATTCCTAAGCCATTTAATGAGCGTGTTGGTCCGCATGTTGCTGCTGCAGTAGCCCAAGCTGCTATTGAAAGTGGCGTAGCTAGAATAGAGATTGATTATGACACAGAGTTAGAGAATGCTAAGAAATTGATGGCGAAATAGATAAAGGTTGAGTCTGAGTTTAAGATTAAGTAAAGACAAATAAAACACTACAGTCTAAGAATATAAGTTCATTAATAAAAAAAGCAGTTATAAGAAGAGCTTCTTATAACTGCTTTTTTTAGATTTAGTTTTACTAAAACTTAACCTTAGGCTTAAACTAAAAAGGACTTAATATTAGTCCTTTTTATATTTAAAGTACAGACCAGTCAACGGCGGTAATGTAATCTCAATTGAATGCTCCCGCCCATGCCAAGCAATAGGCTCTGAGCAAACCCCTCCTGAATTTCCTAAATTGGTTCCACCATAAATCTCAACGTTGGTATTTAAAATTTCCTCATAAAACCCTACTTGCGGTACAGCCAATCTATAGTTCTCTCTAACGACAGGCGTAAAGTTAAAGACACAGACCATTCTTTGCTCTGGATCATGACCCTTGCGTATAAAGGAAATAATACTCTTTTCAAAGTCATGACAATCAATCCATTCAAATCCTGATTGCTCAAAGTCCTTCTCCCATAAAGAATTATTCTCTTGATAGATAGCATTTAATTCTCGAACATATCTCAATAACTTCTGATGGGGTTGATAATCTAATAGATGCCAATCAAGGCTCCTGGTCGCACTCCATTCATTCCATTGCCCAAACTCACCACCCATAAAGAGTAGTTTCTTACCTGGATGAGCAAACATATAAGCATAAAAGAGGCGTAAATTAGCAAATTTCTGCCATCTATCCCCAGGCATCTTGCCAATCAAGGAACTCTTTTCATGCACCACTTCATCATGGGATAATACCAAAATATGATTTTCATTAAACGAATATAACAGAGGAAAGGTTAACTTATTATGATGATACTTCTTATAAAATGGATCAACTTCAATATACTCCAAAGCATCATTCATCCAACCCATATTCCACTTCATCGAAAAGCCCAGCCCTCCTAAGTAAGTAGGCTTGGTTACTCCTGACCAAGAGGTAGATTCTTCAGCAATAGTTAAGATGCCAGGATAATTTTGATGAGTAATCGAATTAAAAGACTGTAAAAAATCAATTGCTTCTAGATTCTCCCGACCTCCATATTGATTAGGAATCCATTCATCTCGTTTATGATCCAAATAGAGCATAGAAGATACAGCATCAACTCGAAAACCATCTATATGAAATTTATCTAACCAATATAAAGCATTAGAAATCAAAAAATTCCTAACTTCTTCCCGCCCATAATTAAAGACATACGTTCCCCACTTTTTATGTTCTCCTAACCGAGGATCTAAATGTTCATAAAGAGCTGTTCCATCAAATCTACCTAGCCCATGAGCATCTTTAGGGAAATGGCCAGGTACCCAATCCAAAATCACCCCGATATCGTGTTGGTGAAACTGATCGATTAAATACATTAAATCTTCTGGTCTGCCAAACCTACTGGTTGGAGAAAAATATCCAATCACTTGATACCCCCAGGATTCATCCAATGGATATTCTCCTAACGGCATTAACTCTACATGAGTAAAATTATTCTCCTTAACATAGTTGACCAATTTATCAGCCAACTCCCGATAAGTTAAAAACCTATTATCTTCTTCTGGAACTCTGGCCCAAGAAGCTAAATTTACCTCATAAATCGAAATTGGTCTTTCTAGCCAATTTATTTTTTCTCTTTTCTCCATCCAATCATTATCTTGCCACTGATGCTTATTAGATAAATTATAAGTAAGTGAAGCATTAGCCGGTCTTAATTCACTATAAACAGCGTAAGGATCTGATTTAATCAACCGCTGGCCTGCTTTAGTTAAAATTTCAAAACGATATAACTCTTTTTCTCCTAAGTTAGGAATAAATAATTCCCAGACTCCAGACTCTCCTAATAACCTTAATTGGTGAATCCTTCCATCCCAATTATTAAATTCACCAATCACACTGACCCTCTTTGCTTCTGGAGCCCAGACAGAAAAATGAACCCCTTTGCACCCTTCATGGGTTATAAATTTGGCCCCCATCTTATCATAAATTCGATAATGATTTCCTTCATTAAATAGATGTAAATCATACTGTGATAAAATAGGACCAAAGCTATAAGGATCTTCTTCTAACCAACTCTCGCCCTGCTCAGTTTCAAATTGTAATTGATAATCAAAAAGCTCTTCAGCTTCAATTACCTTTTCAAACAACCCAACTTCTGTTACTTTATTAAATTCAATCTTCTGCTTTAAATCATCAGAGACAATAAAAACATTAGTTACATCTGGTCGAAAAACCCTAATTACTACTTGATTTTTATTAAGAAAATTAATCCCTAAAAATTTAGATGGATTTTCTAATCTAGCATTAACAATCTTATCTATTTCAGCTTGGCTTAATTTACTCATTATACCCTCCCTTCTCACTATAAATTCTTTTTTAATCCATTTATTCCTTTTTTTATCTAGATGTTTTAGATCAAATTAAAAATAATCCGATAGATTTTAAAACCTATCGGATTAGCAGGTGGATTCAAATCTTTAATTATCAATTTCACCTCTATAAAATATTCCTTCTAAAGCAACAGTATTCCAATCTTCTTCATGAATTGGTTCTCCTTGATAAAGAAACTTAACTCCATCAATCCAATCCCCTTCATACTCTGGCTGTAAAAAGGATTTAATTAGGGTTACAGAAGTAAAATGACCATCAGCAGCCCCTTGAAAATAGTCCAAGTACCATGTAACTCCAGCACTTCCTCTAAAGGTAGGTCTTTCATCCTTAGCTCGATTCCACTGATGTTCTTCTAAATTTATAACTGCAACCTCTCTTCCATTCTCTTCTTCTATCTCTAGAACCTTAATTGGTAAAAAATCAAACCTAAATCTTGATAATCTATTAGCAATCACTTCTAATTTTTCAAATTGCTCTAAATCATCAATAATCTGAATATAAAAATTGACTTCAATATCATCAGCCCTTTCATCTGGTCCATAAATAGGAAAAAGAGTAGAGTTCGTCGCTTTATTAAAACCTACTATATCTTTATTATTATCAGTAATTTGACCATCACCAAAACTACCCCAGTAAAGAATCCCTCCTAAAAAAACTAATACCAAAATAATTACTATAATTAGTCGATAATTATATTTGTTCAATATCTTCCCACCTTTTTTTTGATTTTCAGCTTAGTATTATTTTTTAGCTTAACTAAACTTTTTATTAATTTTCAGCTAAAAATCTCCATAGTTCATCTTGAGGAGCTTGATTAAGTTCTATTCTTCCTTTTTCTGTAACAATTACTCTCTGTTGGGATGTAATTTCTCCAATAATCATAGCATTAATTCCAGCTACAGTTAATTTATCTACAACACTTTTTCCTTCAGCAGTAGTTAAAATCATTGCTCCAGAACCAATTAAATGATAAGGATTGATATTTAACAGCTCAGTTATCCTTTCAGTTGTTCGATGTAAAGGAATTGCACTTTCTTCTATTGTAAACCCAACTCCAGCTGCTTCAGCTAATTCAAAAAGCGAACCATACAAGCCTCCTTCAGTAATATCATGCATTGCATTAACTTTTAATTCTGCTCCTAGTAAACCTTCTGGAATTACACTTAAATATTCAGTTAACTGTTGAGCTTCTTCTATTATTTCAGCCTCAAGACCCAACTCTAATAACCGCGCAGTAAAATCTGTAGCCAAAATAGCAGTACCTTCTAAACCAACCCACTTAGTAATAATAATCTGATCTCCTGGCTGAGCACCAGCTGAAGTTACAAATTTATCTTTAGTAGTTTTACCGATTGCGGTACAAGAAATCAAGGGCTGTTGGACAATATCAGTTACTTCTGTATGACCTCCTAAAATATCAATTCCTAAATCTTGAGCAGCCTGATTTATATCTTCTACTATTGCTGTTATTCTTTCTTTACTTGTACTTGATGGAAATAATAAGACTTGTTGAATACCGATTGGTTGTGCACCATTAGCAGCTATATCATTACAAGCAACATTAACTGCTAAAGAGCCCATTCCTTCTTGCAAACCGGTAATTGGATCAGTGGACATTACAGCAACAAAATCTCCAAAATCAATTACAGTTGAATCTTCACCAATTCCAGGTCCTATTAGTACTTCATCATTTATAGCTGAAATTTTATTTAAAATTAATTCTTTCAAATTATTTATATCAATCTTACCTGCTTTCATACTTTTATCACCTTTCCTATAAATAATATCAAAAATTAGTCAGCATTGCTTCTTTTAACTCTACTGTTGTAGCTTGATTTACTAGGTGTTCAACTAGTATACAAATTCTAAAGCAACTCCTGGTCCACGAAAAATCCCTGCTCACTCCAAAACCATTGGTACAGCACAGATTGCAGCTACCAATTTATTATTATCTTCAATCTCTTTAATTAGATTAATTAGACGTTCATTTTTATTACCATCTGCTAAAATAATTTGATTCATTATTAATCTCTCCTTTCGATAGTTAATAACCACAGAGAGTTCTTTAGAACTTGCAGATAAGTACTGCAGTTGAACTAAAGGAGCTTCTTGCTCACACTCTATTTTAGGGCTTGAAAATTTCAACTGTAAACTGAGATATAATTAGCTTGCCCTTAATCATATATTACTATTTTTCTTGTAAAGTTCCTTTTAATTTAGAAATTTTTTAATGGATTAAATAAATATTCAAGTTATATTTATTTAAATTATAGGTTATTATAACTAATGTGCTGAAAGGAGGTGTTTAAATGACAGTAGGTGACAATTTACACCAAGCTTTAACAGGATTAGAAACTGCTAAAAGCACTTTAGAAGGTTTTTCTCAAGATACTAATGATGAATTAGCTCAAGATATGTATACTCAGTGTGCTCAACAAATTGAGCAGGTAGCTAATCAATTAGAAGAAAGAGTTAATTACGTCGAAAATGAAGAACCACAATATAAACAAAAACAACAAATGCAAAATCAACAAGGGCAACAAGGACAACAAGACCAACAAAATCAATAATAAGTTTAAAGAACAGAAAAAGCAGACTGATTATTAATAATCAGTCTGCTTTTTTATATTAAAGAAACTATGTTTTTTAAATGAATTGCTTAGTCTTAGGATTAGCCGTAGGCTATAAACAAAAATTATTTCAAATATATTATATGTCATATGGTAATTTATTCCTAGTATATTATTTCAGTACTTTCTCAAACTAATAGCAAGGAGGTTTATTAATAATGATTACGCAATTGTTAACAGGCTTAATAGATAAATCACTAAAAGTGATTTTGTTGTCATTAATTTTACTAGCTATCTTTATTTTAATGCAAATATTCTTCGAAAATTTATCTAATAACCCTAATTTCCTTGATCAATTACCCTCTAAATTAATTCCACTTTTAAGGCAGCTTCCTCGACTTAATGGTCTAATATTATTTGAATTAATCTAATAATTTATTTTGTAATCGTTGCTGTAATTTTAGTAAATTATTTTCTTGAGAACCTAGTTTTGATTTATTTTTTTTGTTGAAAGTTTGACTGCTTATCTTTGATATAAATTTCAACCTGGTCACCATCGGCTAAGGGCTCAATTAGTTGGGCATCTTGACTATTCTTCTCAATGATTAACCTTCCATTAATATTGGTTGGAATTTCATAATCAATATGACTTAATAATTGATTTAGGCGTACAGTACCTGGTTTATAAATAATTTCATCACCAGTAAAGATTCGTTCTTCACCAGTCACTGGTTTTTCGTTCTTTAATAACTTAAAATCAGCAATTGGTAATTCTATTGGCTGGTCATTAAATATAACATTAATTGTATTGTTCAGTTGCATCTCTTCTAAAAGATCTTTTATTCGCAAGTTGCTTTTATTAACCTGTGTAAAGTTTAAATCATCTCCACTAGCAACTTCTTTATCCAATGGCACTTGCTCTCCATTAAGTAAAATACGATAATTTTGATACTGTTGTTCTTTTTTTTGTCCATTAAAAGTATAAGTAATCTTTCTTTCTCTAATCTGTTCAATAGGAAACTCTAAAACCTCTTCAACTACCTCTTTTACCGTCTGAGGTACAGTATAATTAATCTTGGCCCGATCCTTAAGTTCTGTATCTAAACTTACCCGTTCCCCGTTCATATAATAAATTGGTTCTAAGTTAACTTCTGCATTATTTATATATATCTTACGGCTTGGTAGATTAGGAACTACATCTGCTATTATTCCATACGCATCCTCCCCTTGTTCACCTAATTCAACTGTCAATTGATCTCCGTGACTAATTTGAGTTTCAAGTTCTGCTTCCGTACCATTGACTAAAATCTTTCCAGCAGTTCCTAATGAACCCCTAAGCATCTTCAAGTCACCATTGACTTCCACTGAAATAGCTAACCCAGGATTTGGTTTTAAAGCCTTAATATTAACTTCTGCTGCTAAAAGTGCATCAGATACTTTAGGCTCTCTTAAAGTAAATAAGTGAGTTAAATTTCCATTGACCTCTATATCTACAAAATTAACCTGTTTATTATTGTTATGGCAAGTAATTGCTATACCAAAAGGGGTTATTGACTGAGTTTCTGTTACCCCATCAATCTCTCCTTCAATTTCATCAATCTCTTGACAATCTTTAATCCCTACTCTATTGATGGGTAACTCTAATTTTTTGGCTAACTTTTCTTTTAATAGAGGAGTTAAACTACCTCCCCCAATACAGATAACAGCCTGTGGTTGTTGTTGATTTAGCTTCAAGATCTCTTCAGCAATTTGCTGGGCCAAATTTTTCACTTCATCTTCTATCATCTTTATAATACTAATAGTTGCTACTGTTGTTGTCTGCCCTAAAATATCTTTAATTTTTACTTCATCCTCTAAAGCTAGCTTTCTTTTAGTTTCTTCAGCTTTATGGTAATCAAGCATATAATTTTGACAGATTGCTTCAGTAATCTCATCACCTGCTACAGGAACCATAGCATATCCAATAATTGAACCATCCTTAGTAATAGCAATATCTGAAGTTCCAGCTCCAATATCCACTAAAGCTAAATTAAAGTTATACATTTGCCGCGGCACAATCAAATTAGAAGCAGCAATAGGTTCTAAAGTTAAGTGGTCCACTTCTAGATCAGCTTGACGAATAACAGTTAATAAAGAATCAACTACTATACGGGGTAAAAAGGTAGCTATTAGATCAACTTCTATTTTCCTACCACTTTGCCCTATCAAATTACCAATCTTTATTCCATCCAACATGTTCTGTAACAGAGTATAACCTACAAAATGATATCCGTCAGCTTGATTATCCTTACTTTCTAATTTTTCTTGAGCATTTTGCACTGCAGAAAATTCTAAAGCTTGTACATCGCTAGTAGTCACTTCTTTTTTATTTTCAAATTCTAATTGAAAATGACCAGTAACCGTCTTTAAAGCACGTCCTGCAGCAGCAATTCCAACTTTATTTAAAGTTACATCACACCTTTTTTCTAAACGCTCTTTAATCTTTTCTACTTGTTGAGCAACCTTTCTTACATTATGGATTTGACCATCTATCATTGAGCGACTTTTATGTTCTATTACTTCAGATGCTTTGACAATCAATTGATCATTGACAGTAGGTTGTAATACAACACCTACTACTGTTCTAGTTCCAATATCTAAAGCAAAGATCAAGTCATCTTTTTCTTGCATTTAGAAAACCTCCTAATTTATAGTTTTGTAACTTCAATTGATAATTGATAGTTTAAAGTTGATAGTTAAAGCTTAAAATCTAAACCCTTTAAACCATTCTCAAAACAATATTTTATCTTAGAGATTAATTTGTTATCTTATTCAATTATTTAACGATCTATAATAAAGTTCCTGCTTCCTAGAGAGTTAATTTGCTAAGTTTAGCTAAAAAATATTAAGCAATCTGAAGTATAAGAACATATTCTGGAATATACATACTTTAATGATCTAAATAAAAAGCCCCCCTGTTTTAAAACAGGGGGGCTTTTTATTTAAATTTTCTTATAGATAAAACCACTATATGCTGGTAAGTTAAAATCTACTTTTTTATTCTGTCCTACACTTAAAATATCCATAGGTTCTATTTCATCTTTAGTTTTAAAATCATTTATCTGATCTAGAGCAGCAATCTTGCCCCATTTTCCTTCCAGGGTCAAACCTAAATTTACTTTAATATCTGCCCCTTCAAAGTTGAGCAAGATCAACATTTCGTCATTATTATCTTTATCTTTTGTTTTCCAACCAATCAACCTTCTATTCTTTCCTTCTTCCTCAGATAACCAAGGTCCTAGCACCCAACTGAATTCACCAGTCTCAATAGGGTTGGCCCCAGAAACCTTTAAAGCTCCATATTTTTTTCGTAAGTTAATTAACCTTTGCGTCCAATCCAAAAATGGATTATACTCAAATTCTGGACAATTAGGATCAGGGCTTACTTTATTAAGGTCAATATTATTTGCATCTCTATTTATCCCAAACTCTTGGCCCATGTACAACATCGGCTGCCCTAAAGCAGTCATCGTAGCCATCATAGCTAACTTGGCCTTTCTATCTTTAACATTACAATCCGTTATTTCATTCGTTTCAATTTCAAACTTAACACTCGGCTCATCATGACTTTCACTATAATTAACAACATTATTTGTATGCTCAGCAAATTGATTTTTAGAAAAATAAAAGATATCCCCTAAACCCTGTGGTGTATTATAACACCAATCTCTATAAACTCCTTCTCTTAACAATGCTTTAATCTTATCATGAAACATATCACTCCATTGTGCATAACCATTATACCCTTCAAAATTCAAATCTGATTCATTAGGTAGGTTTTCAGCAATCAAAATTGTATTAGGTTTAAATCCACTATCCCTAATTTCATCTTGTATTTCATACAATAATTGATGATCTAAATAATTACTATGGGTCGCATCAAACCTAAATCCATCTACATGATACTCTTCAATAAATAACTTACAAGAATCGATCAACATATTATCAACTTCTGGTCTTCCAGTAGCAACTCGGTTACCCCATTTAGTACTCCCAGAAAAATAAAGACCTCCTGGTCCTGAACCATCATCAATTAGATCCCATAATGGGTTGAACTGATTAGAAGTATGATTAAAGACTTGATCGACAATTACTGCCAAACCATGGTTATGAGCAATATCAACTAACTTTCTAAAATCATCTAAATCACCAAAGTCCTTCTCTATTGACATAAAGCTACACGGATCATATCCTAAACCAAAATGGCTCCAAGATTCAGAAGTTGGCATTAAAGCTAATGCAGTAACCCCTAAATCATCAAAGTAACCTTCCTCAATTCTACGAATAACTCCTTTAAATGTACTTTGCTCTTCTATTGAAAGATCTGAATCTTCATCTGTAAATCCATAGACATTTAACTCATAAATAATCAATTCACTAATATCAGGTGTCTCCCAATCTTGATCTGTCCACTCAAAGTTAGTCGGATCAGCAACTACACAGTTTTCCCGTTGATAATTATCACTATAAACTCTAGTATAAGGATCCCAAGCCCACCTTTCATTGCCTCCAATTCCTCCTCGAACAAAGAACTTGTATTCAATTTCCGAAAGTTTAGGATCTATCTGAGCAGCTGGTACCCTTGTCCACCAAATATTAGGTTGATTATAATACCCCTTGTATAGATCAAGTTCAATAAATGAGTCTTCTTGATTATCACAAGCAAGACAATTGCCAGGGGTTTGAAAATTATTAAGATTAGAACCTAAATAAACTCGACCTGCTCGAGGGTGATAGAGAGCAAAGCTGAGTGAACCATCAGTTAACTTATGAGCTCCTAGTAAAGAAGGTGTTTCGAATTTTGATACATCTGTATCAGGTAAATAAAAATTATCTTGGGGAATTAAATCTTTAATCTCTTGATAAGCTTCTTTAATATGCCCGACAGGCTCTGCTGGTCTGACATTATAAACATTATGCCACCCTGCCTTACACCAAATTTCACCCCCTAATCCTGCATTATAAAAACGATTATTTCTTTCATCTTCCCAGATTGTATGATCACCTAATTCATCCTTGAATTTAAAATTAAAATTTGCTCGATTGACTACTAGATCATAATATAATCCATAATCATCCCTACCATCAGGATAGACCTTCTTTTCGAATCGTCCGGTTCCATCCAGCCAAGCCCACAGAACTGGATTTCTAAAGTTATTTTTATTATCATAATGAATCCGTACTTTTGTTCTCATCAAATCCTCCTTTAGTCAATTATCGCCAACTTTTCTTCATTTATATTATTAACCAAAAGTAGTTAAATAATTAATTAAGTTTAAGGCTAAGGTTAAGTTAAAGTAAAAAATTAAAATTCTAATTTTTTTCAAATCCTTAAAACTTTAGATTTAACTTTAATTAATAAATTTGATAATAAACCCAGCGGACAAAAAGTACACCAAATCCTTTCTTTAAAAAACATCCCTAACAGAATGCCGATTAATGTAGTAACTAAGAGCAAGCGATAAAAAACCAAACCAACCTGTCCCCAATCTCCCGCAACTAAATAGATTGCTATTAATAAATTCCCAACCAACAACCCAAAAAAACCAACCTTAAAATATATTTTTTTGCAGATAGAAGGTATTTTTCGCTGAAAACTGATTTTTTTTATTAAATTATCATATAAACTACCTCGTGGACAAAAGAAGCCACACCAGACTCTTTTTCCTGTCACAATTGAAGTAACTAATGGAGCTAGCATACAAAGTACAATTAAATTTCCTAATAAGGAATTTACTCTTCCAAGCAGTAAAAATAATATCAATAAAATCCAACTAATATTTTTGACAAAGCTAATTAATTTTCCTTTCACTTTTCCCCCCCTCAGTATACATTAATTAATGTATACTGTACTTATCTAACAGATATAACAAATCAATCATTATATCAATAAAAAACAAAAGGAATTAAAAATTATAAAAAGAAACTATTACTGAGAGGAGGGATTTCTATAAAAACTAAGGTTATTTGTTTATTGTTAGTGCTTCTTTTAATTTCGTTATCTTTCTCTATAGCTTTAGCTAACAATTCAATTCCAAATATTTCAACTGTTGGTCGAGGAGGAATTGAATTTGAAACTGATCAAGCAGTAATTAAAGTAGAAGTATCGGCTGAAGGAAGGGATCAAGCAAACCTTAAGCACCACACTGAGCAAAATTTAAAATCATTAAAAAAAGATTTAACGGCTCTTGAACTAGTAAGCCAGAAAAGAATAACTCAATCGGAGCCTAAGTATTCCACTTATACCCGTAAAGAAGGAGTTAGGCAAGAAGAGGTTAATCAATTAAAATTCCTATTAACAATTGAACTTTTAGACTTTGATTCAACTGAAATTGCATCAGTTATTTCAGAACTGATTGATATTGTCAAAGCAAATGATCCCAGTCGTAGACGAGCAACTTATAATCAGCACTATGACATTAGTTATACCATAACTCAAAGCTATTATACTTTACATAAACCAATAGAGTTACAAGAAAAGTTATTAGAAGAAGCCGTAGCAGATAGTAAACAGAAAGCAGAAGTGTTGGCCCGGACAATCAATTCATCAATTACTGAAATTCAACAAATTAAAGCAGAACAGATCGATTTAATTTGTTATCAAGAAGAAATCTCTATTACAAATCCACAACCTCCTACTAAACAGACTTATCAAGAAAAGATCAAGGTTTATTACAAGATTAATTAATTTTTTCATAGCATAACAAAAAGCCTTCAATCTCATCTAGAAATTGAAGGCTTTACTTTAAGATATAGAATTTATAATACCAAAACAGCTACAACTGCAAATAAAATCAAAAAAGTATCAAAATGTAAAAATGTCGGTACACAAGTATCCCAAATATGCTCATGTTCGCCATCTGCATCTAAACCTGCTGTAACTCCTAAAGTAGTATCTGAAGCAGGGGAACCAGCATCTCCTAAAGCTGCTGCTGTTCCAATTAAGACAATCGTAGCCAATGGACTAAAATTTAAGCTTTGGGCCAACGGCACATAAATCGTCGCTACAATTGGAATTGTTCCAAAAGAGGTTCCAATCCCCATCGTAACTACTAATCCTACTGCTAACATTAAAATAGCACCTAAAAGTTGACTACCTCCAATCATCCCTGAAACACCTTCAACTATTGTATCTACTCCTTCTGTAGCTCTAATTACATCAGCATACCCCGATGCAATTAACATTACAAAAGCAATAAAGCCCATCATTTCAATACCTGAATTAATTGAATCAGTTAGCTTAGTCCATCTTATATTCCCAGAAACAACCATAAGTAACAACCCAAGTAATGCTCCTAATGGAAGTGAACCATAAACTAATTGAATTACTAATGCTAATAGCATTGCTGACAGAGCAAAATAATGCTTTATCTCCCACTCAATCTCTTCCTGAGTAGCTGCTACTTCTTGGTTAACAAAATCTGTATTATATCCTCTTGGTCGCTGATAAGTTACAAATACAGCTACTAATAAACCAATAAACATTCCTAAAGCAGGAATCCATAATACACTAGCAATTTGACCTAAACTAACCTCCATTCCATTAGCTGCCATTTCATCACGTATAATCCCATGAAAAATCAGGCCAAAACCAGCTGGAATCGCAACATAAGGTGCTTTTAAACCAAATGTTAAGGCAGTAGCTATAGCTCTACGATCAATATTTAGCTTATTGAATAAACTTAATAATGGAGGGATTAAAACTGGAATGAACGCAATATGAACAGGAATTAAATTCTGAGATAAACTAGAAAAGGCTGCAACTAATAAAATAAAGATGCTCTTTTTACCTTTTACTAATTTAGCCAACTTATTACTTAAAATTTGAACTAACCCTGTCTGCTGAATTGCCACAGCCAATGCTCCTAATAAAATATAACTCAATGCTGTTTCAGCATTGCCGCCCATACCTTCAATTAAAATAGTCATCGTCTCATTAATACCTAACCCTCCAACAAATCCTCCAACAATCGCTGCAATTAATAATGCTAAAATAACATTTAATCTAGCCAAACTGAGTATAATCATAGTCAAAACAGATATAAGTACTGGATTCATCTCTAAATCTCTCCCTTTTTATTTTATTACTTTAATCTACTAAAGCAATAGTAGAATACCATATTCAATAAAAAAAATCAATACTAAATTTAGGATTGATTTTTTTATTAATATCCGCTCTGTACATTCCTAATTTCATGAGCGATGATTCTTAAAAAACTTAAAATGTAGCTTTACTAATCACAAGTTACTAATTATTAGCCTCTATTAGTAAAGTCCACTCTATCAGAATGAGTATAAACATTTAACCTCTTTCCTCTAGCAAAACCAATTACAGTTAAATTTAACTCTTCAGCAACCTTAACTGTTAAATTTGTAGGAGCAGATCTAGAAGCTACAATCGGAATTTCTTGCTTAGCAGCCTTAAGCAACATTTCTGAAGAAATTCTACCACTGGTTAACAACATCTTATCTGTAAAGTCGATCTTATTTATAAATGCTTCACCAATAACCTTATCTACCGCATTATGTCGTCCTACATCTTCATGAAACATAATAATTTCTTCCTGATCAGTTAAGCAACAGCTATGAACTCCACCAGTTTGTTTAAAGAGCTCAGATTGGCGACTCATCTCTATTATTAAAGTTAGAATTTTTTCAACATTAATCTTGCTTTTTCTTTTTTCAAGCTTTTTAGTACCCAAAGAATCCAATACATTATAAAAGACTGTACCTTTACCACAGCCTGTAGTCAATGTTCTCTTACCATGTAACTTTTCTCTCATATCTAGCTTTTTCTTAGTTATCACCTTAACAAACCCTTCTTCTGAATCAACTTCTATTTGTTCTAATTCAGCAGGTGTTTTTAATAATCCTTCTGAAACTAAAAAACCAACCGTCAGATAATCAAGACTGTGTGGTGAACATAATAAAGTAAGAAACTCTTTATCATTCAAAAATATAGTTAACGCATACTCTCTAATTAAAAAATCATCTACTTGCTCCACTTCACCTTTATTATAGCGTACAATTTTATTTTTAATAGATAAATCCATAACAACCACTCCCTCTAGTAAGCATAATGCCCTCAGATAAATTAAAGCCTGTTATTACAATGCTTCGCAGATAATTAAGGTTCTCTGCCCCCCGTCTAATTGACAATTAATAGTTGATATGATTTTTATGTTTTTCACGAAGGGTCTTGTTTTTTTTAAGACCCACTTCCAATATGTCCTTTAGTTGAAAAAATTCAATAAATTCAATGGTATAATTACTACTTTTTGTGGTGTTAATTCTCATATAATAATTATAGTATAATTACTAATAATAATCAATTAATAATCAATTATACCTTAATATTTTAACTATTATCTAACTTAAATTAGAAGGGAGGAATTTTAATGCAATTGATTGAAATATTAAAAAAGAGAAATCAAAAAGATTTAAGTCAAATCGCAGCAAACCATCATATCTATTATGATCCTAATTTTTCAAAAACATGGGTCAGTAAAGAAATAAACAAAAAATTGTCTGATCCTACCTATCTTGAAGAGTTAATCAAAACAAAATTTCCAGCCAAAACTATATCTACTCTAAAAAGATTAATTTCAACGGAACCAATCAATAAAAAAAGCTTACAACTTTCTGCATATGAAATGCTAATAGAATCAGGTTTAATTTTTGAGCAGAATAATTTTTGTTATCTTCCTACTGATATTAAACAATTATTAACAAAGCTTTTAGCTAACAAACCAGCAAATTCATCTAAGTCTTCTAAAGAACCTAATATTACTGAAACCAATGAACAAGAATCTATTCCAAATGCTGCTACAACAAAGATAAAGATTAAATGTACTCCTTCATTTTTCCACTATTTATTACTTTTTCTAGGCTATATTACTACTTCTGTTGACTTAAAAGAAGATAGACTGAAAAACTTCACTTCCAAACTTAATTGCAGCTCAATCTCTAATCAGAAATTATTTAATTCTCTTCAACAATACTCATCTCACAACCAACTTTTAGAAAGATCAACCTACAAACTAAGAGATAACATTAATAAGTGGCTCAATATTTCATATAAAGAAAAGCTCTTAACTGGGTTAGAAACACTATCTCCCAATCATGCTCCAAAAATAAGAAATACTATTGCCGTTTTAAGCCATTACCCTTTACAACAACAAATTCCGTTCGATTTTTTTATTAATGAAATTAATTATCGTAAATCTGATCTTACTCAACTCAAGCTATTAGAATTAATGAAGATATTCACTATCGAAAATGAGCATGTTAAATTAACTCGATTATGTTGGAAGTTATTCAATTCCAAGACCAAATGTAATCTAATTAAACCTAAAATCAATAATAACCAAATTTTGATTGCTGAAAATACCGAATTAAAATCACTCTGGTCTGTCTTTCAAACTGATTCATTACTAGAGATTACTGATAATCTTGAACTTAAAATCAACGAAAGAGATCTCAATTTGATTCTATAACCAAAACTAATTAAGACTCAACCTCGCCTAACTATTATAGACGAGGTTGAGTTACTTGCTGCATCTTCAATAGTTGACAATCTATCACAAGGCATTCTTTCTAAAAAAAGTTATTTAAATCCAAATGATCCTCACCAGCTTAATTTATATTATTAACTTTTGCAAAGACACTATCAATTAAAGAATTAATGCTAGTTACTTCAATAGTAAAAGTTTCTATGATAATTATCACAGAAGAACTAGAATACTTTATCTAAATTAAGTTAATAATAATTATGACTTTGAAGGGAGGAATAAAAATGCGTTTTAGGAGTTTATTCAATCGCAGAGAAGGCTTTCTAAGTGGCATTTTTAATAGAAAGTCTTCAAATTCAAAACCACTTTATACTAAAGTCTTAGCAGTTACAGGAATTTATCTGCTAAGAAGAATGCTTAAAAAGTAACCTTCTTTCAAAGATTTAATAATCCAGGGGCAACCCTGGATTTTCTTTTTATCATTATATCAAAACTTACCAAGAATAATCTAACGCTTATTTTTTGATACTAAATTTAAAGAGTAGAGCTGGGAGGAGATCAAAATTACAGACAACTCACAAATTGAAGAAAAAATTTCTAATTTAATTGATAGAGCTAAAGAAGCAGAAACTAAATTAGCAGCACTAAATCAAACTGAAATTGATCAGATAGTCCGTCAGATGGCTCTAGCAGGTCTTGAAAATCATATAAATTTAGCTAAATTATCTGTTGAAGATACTAATATGGGACTTTATGAAGATAAAATAGTTAAAAATATATATTCAATTGAAAATATTTATAATGATCTCAAAGATAAAAAGACTGTAGGAGTGATCAAGAAAAACCCTGAAGAAAATTTAATTGAAATAGCTGAACCGATAGGGATCATTACCGCTCTAGTTCCAATGACCAATCCTACTTCAACAACTATGTACAAAATATTAATTGCTCTTAAAGCAGCCAATCCAATTATTTTCAGTTTTCATCCTAAAGCTCAAACCTGCTGTGTAGAGGCTGCAAAGACTTTACTGCAAGCAGCAATAACAGCTGGAGCACCAAAAGGTTGTATTCAATGGATTGACCCTCCTTCTATTGAGGCAGCCAATAAGTTAATGGGTCATAGTGATGTAAGTTTGGTTTTAGCTACAGGTGGCACTAAAATGGTTAAGGCAGCTTATAGTTCTGGCACCCCTGCTATTGGTGTTGGACCAGGTAATGTTCCTGCTTATCTAGAACAGAGCTGCAACTTAAAACAAGCAATTAACGATGTTGTGATGAGTAAGACCTTTGATCATGGAACTGTCTGTGCTTCCGAGCAGACCTTACTTGTAGATCAAAAGATAATCAAAGAAACTAAAGAGCTGTTAGAAAAATATCATGCTTATATTCTAACTCTAAAAGAAAGTAAAAAATTAGAACAAGTGGCTATTGACCCTAAGACTCACGCAATGAATCCAGCTACAGTGGGCAAGAGTGCTATAGACATTGCTCAAATGGCTAATATTGAAGTCCCTCCTGATACGACTCTATTAATAGCTCCACTGGAAGGAGTTGGTCCTAATTATCCCTTGTCGCGAGAAAAACTGAGTCCAATCCTTGGTTTAATGACAGTAAAGGATTATCATGAAGGAATTAACAAGGCAATTGCAGTTACTAACTTTGAAGGTTTAGGTCACACTGCAGCTATTCATTCTAATAATCAGCAAATAATTGAGCAATTTAGTAATCAGTTACAGGTAGGTAGATTATTGATCAATACTCCTACCACATTTGGAGCAATTGGTGATCTGTATAATCATTTAACCCCTTCTTTAACCTTAGGTTGTGGTACTTATGGGGGCAATTCAACTACAGATAATGTCAGTGTGGAGCATTTATATAATATCAAACGCATTACTGATCGGAAAAGAGAGCATAAATGGATTAAGATACCGCCAGAGATCTATTTTGAACCAAACTCTTTATTACAATTGCGTAATTTAGAAGGAGATAAAGCTGTAATTGTTACTGATCAAGTAATGAAGGATTTGGGATATGTTAAAAAAGTAACTGAGCATTTAAAGGAAGCTGAAATAGATTATAAGATTTTTAGTGCTGTTGAACCTGATCCTTCTGTAGAAACTGTCTTAACAGGAACAGACTTTGTCAAAGATTTCGCAACTGATTTAATTATTGCTCTTGGGGGAGGTTCACCTATGGATGCAGCCAAAGGAATTTGGCTCTTTTATGAAGAACCTGATTTGAACTTCGAAGATTTAAAATTACGATTTGCAGATATTAAAAAACGCACCTATCAATTCCCTAAATTAGGACAAAAAGCTAAGTTGGTTGCAATTCCAACTACAAGTGGATCAGGCTCTGAGGTGACCTCTTTTACTGTAATTACTGATAAAAAGAATAACATTAAATATCCCTTAGTTTCCTATGAATTGACTCCAGATATAGCAATCATCGATTCGGAATTGACTACAACCTTACCTTCCCAGGTAACTGCTCATACTGGATTAGATGTTTTAACTCATGCGATTGAAGGATATGTCTCTATTTTAGCTTCTGATTATACAGATCCATTAGCACTTAAAGCGATTAAGTTGGTCTTTGATTATTTACCTCAAGCTTATCAAAAGGGCCAACATAATAGTCTAGCTAGAGATAAAATGCATAATGCATCTTGTCTAGCAGGAATCGTCTTTACTAATGCATTTTTGGGTATTAATCATAGTTTGGCCCATATTTTGGGCGGAAGGTTTGGAATCCCTCATGGTCTAGCAAATGCTATCTTATTACCTCATGTGATCAGATATAATGCTCAAATGCCGACCAAAATAGCTCATTACCCTAACTATTCTCATCCCCAAGCTGCTAAGAAATATACAGAGATTGCTAAGTGGCTGGAGTTAAATGTTACAAAAGGGAATGAAGTTGAGAACTTAGTTATTGCTATTAAAAACTTAATGAAAGAGGTCAATCTACCTTTAAGCTTAGCAGAGGCAGGTATTGACCAAAGAGATTTTGAAGCAGAGGTAGCAAAGATGGCAACTATTGCTTATAGCGATCAATCAACAGTTGCTAATCCACGGCGACCTTTAATTTCGGAACTAATAGAAATTTATAAGCAAGCCTATCAAGGTCTAGAATAATTTATTACAGGAGGTTACGAGGTTACAATGACAAAAATTCAATTTTGTGAAAATAATTTTTCAACTGGTAGTGGTCAAGTGGCAGAAAAGATCCAACGTGAAATAAAAGATATTCAACTAGAAGTAAAAGCTTGTTTGGGCTTGTGTGCTGATTGTGCGATTGGCCCTTTCGCTTTGCTTGATGGCGATTTAATTCAAGCGACAAGTTCTGATGAACTCCTTGAAAAACTTCTTGAGAAATTACGACATACTACAGTCTAAATTACTGTATTAGAATAAATTTTCTAAATCTTTGATTTAGGTGGAGAGATTAAAGAAGGGGTTGAGAGTTCAACCCCTTCTTTCTTATTATTAAATTCCCAGCAACAATAAAATTAAGATTAAAAAGATCATATATACTTCATAATGGCGAGGCATCTTTACTTTCCTCCTTTTTAATTTAATTAACCATAAAAATTATGTGAGCAAATCTACATTTCTTTACCTTTTAATACATCCCTATTACTAACAAGATCAAGATTAAAAAGAGCACAAATGCAAAATCATCACCAATAACAGGTCTCCTTCTTCTTTGGCTTTCAGACACGCTCTTCCCCTCCTTTTTTCATAAATTTATTATAATATATGTAATCATTCTTAATAGTGTTAGTAAAAATTCTATTTATCGATCAAATCACTAACACCAACAAATTCGATTCCTTTTTTATTTAATTCAGGTAATAGTTTTTCAAGTGTAGCAAGGGTTTTTATTCCACCTTGCGGGCCAACGTGTCCAATTCCTATCGCTGCCCCCTCTTTAATAGCCATACCTACTAAAGTCAACATTGCTTCTTCTATATCTTTACTATCAGATTGTAAGTCTAAAAAGAGATCTCTTGTTAATACTGGAACATCTAATTTATTTCCTATCTCTCCAATTACTGATTCAGGACTGGTCCGACTATCTATAGCTATTAAGTCATTGGCTTTAGCAACTTCTAATACTGCTTTAACAACTCTTTTATCAGCAGTAGCCTTGGAGCCAGTATGATTGTTAAAACCAATTGCCTGGGGAATATCTGCAATTGCTTCCTCCATCCTTTTCTTTATCTCCTCAGTTGCTAAGGTCGTCATAATTGGCTTTGGCCCTAACCAACTTCGTTTACCATTGTTTGGTTCCATCGGTAGGTGAATAATTACATCAAATCCAGCTGCTATTGCTTCTTTAGCTTCTTGCTGCGATCTTTTTTCAAAGGGCATAATAGCAACTGTTATCTTTTGTTCTAAATTGAGCATCCCTTCTGTTCCTTCCGCTCTATTTCCAAAATCATCAATAATAATTGCTATTTGAGCTGCTTGATGGCGTAGTTTAATTGGCTCTTTTAGATTTAAATAAGGAGACAACTTCTTTCTTTCCCCTGCAATTAAAAATTGAGCATATTCTAACTGTGGTAAATCTGCTAATGTAGTCAATAAAGACTCAATCAGAAAAAACTGTTCCATTATATTAAAGCTTTCAACTTTAGATACTAAATCAAGATAAAGTACTCTTTCTTGATAACCAATATTCTTTATTAATTTATCTTTCTTAATATTATCTTGTACTGTTTCAACCAATAATTCCTCTCCCTGTTCGTTAGGTATAGTTACACGATTTAAAAAAAACAGAACTAAACAAAAAGATAAAATTATAAACAAATACTTAAAATACTCTTTTTTAATAATTAAGATCATCTTAACTTAACACTCCAAACTTAACTTAATTTAAAATTAAAAATCACCCGTCAAAAAACTGAAACTAGAAAAATACTCTTCAATCCCTTCATAAATTGCCTTAACCAGTGCTTGTTGATAAGTATCTTGCTGTAGTAATTTTCTATTTAAATGATTGGTGATAAATCCTAATTCAATAATTACTCCTGGTGTCTTTTTAGCTTTTAAAATATAAAAATCCCTTTGACGTGCATGGTGGGCAGGAGGATTAAAGTTGGGGTATTCAATCTGATTAAGGTGCTTTTGTAATATTTCGGCTACTTTCTGATTCTGTCTATGGCGAGGATAATATAACACGGTTGGCCCTTGCATCCCAGGTTGACCAGTTCGAGCATCAATATGTAAACTGATAAATAAATCAACCTCTTCTTGATTAACTATATCTATTCTAGCCATTAGATCACGCTGATGCCTACTCCTTGAATATTGATTAAGATGATCCAAAGCAGTATCTTCATCTCTAGTCATAATTACAGTTAGATTATCTCTTGCTTCTAATAACTCTCTTAACTTCAAACCAACCTCCAAATTAAGATTTTTTTCTAATAAATTATTATAACTGGTTCCTCCATCTATCCCCCCATGCCCTGGATCAATTACAATTGTTCTATCAGCAAGTGGATTAGTCTCAAGAATTTTTTCTGCTAATTTAAATTGCTGTAATGAAAATAATAAACTAAAAAAGAGAATTGCAATTAAATATAACTTCCATCTTCTAAAGATTATAATCATAATTACACGCCCTTACGTATTTTTAACCAGTTCTTAATTCTAAGTTATTCGAATGATTTTAAAATTATAAGCAACCATCTATTATAAGTTATCAGTAACCAGGAAGTTCAAGATCAACTCTTAAGAAGAAACAAAATTTTGTTCTTTTTCTTCAGAAGAAGAGAGGTTGGTTAAATTAATTTTGGTACAAAAGGGACGAGGTGACTCTTGTTTTATTGTTATAATAATAGATTTAAATCTATTATTATAACAATAAAACTTGCTGTAGAAAGTTATTTTTTAATAATTATATTCATATGTGATCATATAGCAACTGAACAAAGAACAAAATGGGCCAACACCCATTTTAGATCTAAAGTGACTGTTAACTATTCTACTTAACACCACGAGAAAAGTGACCTGTAGTGTATCCTTCTCTTTTAAATTTATAATTAAATAGGTTCATTTCTTTAGTACTAATTTCAGGATTATTTATTTTTTGATAATAGTTTTTAATTATCTTGATCATTTCCTCTTTTTCTTCCCAGTTAATCTCCAAGCGATAAAGATCACTTCCTGTCTTAATGATTGTTGGCAAATAATCTAACAAATATAATGGATAACAATTATAAATTGTTGTTCGACAATCAGTACAATCAGTAGTAATAGGGAACAGATAATCCTTGCGGTCCAGTAGACCGTATTTTCTCTCTGTTAAACAGCCTTGCTTACAGTCTTGTTTAGAATCAAACCCTTTATTAACTGCTCCAATTGGGCAGTATTCACTGATCATAACCGGTAAATAACCATATACAACTAACTCAGTTTCAATTCGGTTATTACGCGTTACCTCTCTTATTTCATTTGAGTTAAGCTCAGGTGATAGAGTCACCCCTTGGTAACCTTCTTGTTGCCAATGATTAACTGTATAACTATTAAAGTTATTGAGCGGATAATCAGCTACTAACATTTTTTTAGTTTCTAATAATAATTCTGCTATCCCTAGTTGGGAAACTAGATAACCATCTATTTCTGTTTTTTCTAATAGCTCAATCTTTTGTTTAATATCCATTATTTCTTGCTGTCGAGCAACGCGTGGAAATTTAATAAATAGTTCCTGTTCTTCATTTTTAATTTGAGCTACGAGGGCCAAAATTTCTTCTGTAGCTGAATCGCTAATATCATAATAAATTCTATCTACTTCAGACAAACTAGCAAATTCAGTTATATAATCCCGTTTATTACAGCAAACACTTATCTTTGATTCATTATTAACTGCTGGTTTACTTTCCAATTCCGGAATTTCAACTTCTAAATCATTCTGCTCACAAGTAAGTAGAAACTCTTCTTTTCTCTGTTGATTTAAATCTTTAACTGCTAATTGTCGTAATTGATTCAATTTAGATAATGGAATAAAAAGATTTGGGCCAAGTTCAATGCCTAAGTCACGTAATTGATAAGGGGTTGGCCCTAATCTAGTCAACTGTTCTTTAACCTCTTGCTCCGTAATTGGCTCTTTTTTAGCTACTTCTGGACAGAAATCACTCTTGATAGTGACATGATGACCAGCTTGATCCCATAGATTAAGTTGGAGTGGTTGATCTAAATGGGCTGATAAATGACCAAAAATTTCTATCTTTTTTTGTTGATTTAGATCTTGATAACTTCCTTGTAACCTATCTAATAATTCTTTTTGCGAAGTCCGATAGACTGGATCACCTAGCTTTATCTGCCCTTTGACCTTTACAACCAATAATTCAGTAGTTAATTTTTCTGGTTCCGATAAAGTTAAACCAGGATTTCTACCTTCTTCAGTCCAAATTTCTATTCCATCTCCTTCGTTAATAGTTTTTTCTAATTTAACTCTACATTCTTTAGTCTGTTGATCATAATCGATTACTTCTCCAACCTTGATTCCCCAATTTTTTGGTCGTTGATAACTGATCAAATCTAAGTTATCTTTTCCTAAGTAGTAACCAGGAATAAATCCATCACGATTAAAGAGCTGTTTAATCTCTTCTTGATCTTGGTCATCCACTCCAAACCTTCCCTGTTGGTTAAAATATTGTTCTATGTAATTACGATACTTTTCTGTTACTACCGCTACATACTCTGGACGTTTCATTCTTCCTTCTATTTTAAAAGACGAGATACCAGCTTCAATTAAATCAGGTACTAGCTCCAAAGTATTAATATCCTTAGGACTAAGCAAATGCTGTTCAGCAAATTCATCATTAATAACTTCCTCAGTTTCCAAATCAACCACAGTATAAGGCAGACGACATGGTTGAGCACACAGACCACGATTACCACTTCGTCCACCAATCATACTACTTAATAAGCATTGGCCCGAATAAGAGATACATAATGCCCCATGAACAAAGGTCTCAATCTCTAATTCAGTATTTTGAACAATCTCTTTAATCTCTGCTAAAGTCAATTCTCTAGCCAATACAACTCGAGAAAACCCTAAGCTTTCTAAGTACTTTACCCCTTCTAAATTATGAACTGTCAATTGAGTACTAGCATGTAACTCTAATTCAGGGAGAACTTGCTTAACCAGCCAGGTCAACCCCAAATCTTGAACTATAATTACATTTACTCCTAACCTATAAACTTGTTCAATAAATTTAATTACATCTGCCAATTCATCATCCTTATATAATGTATTAACAGTTAAATAAACCTTAACTTCTCTTAAATGAGCATATTCAATTGCCTCTCCAAGTTCTTTTAAATCAAAGTTATCAGCTCTCTGGCGAGCATTAAAAGCTTTACCTCCTAAATAGACTGCATCACAGCCATTATTAATAGCTGCTAGTAAACCTTCTTGATTACCTACTGGTGCTAGTAATTCCGGTTTATCCTGTGTATAATTGTACATAAAATACTCCTTTCCTATCCATTTCATTAATTCTTAATTATAAACTGAAAATAATCATTTACATCATTATTAATATATAGCTTAACTTCAATTGATAATTGATAGTTAAAAACCTTCAAAACCTTTATAAATTTAAGCTGTATTCTAATATTATCTCACTTTTAATCAAATTTAAAGAAGTAATTCAGATTTTAGTATGTTTCATTACATTTAATTTCAAACGTACTTTAATCAAGAGAAGAGTTAAATTTTCTCTTTTTGATTATACAAATAGTTTTTAAAAACTATTTGTATAATCAAAAATTTGAATCTAAGTTGTTTTTTTATTTGATTGTGTTCATAAGTGACTATATAAAAAATGAACATGTAGTCAAAAACAATTGTTGGTTAAAATTACTACAAACCTTTTTAAAAAGATTGAATATAATAAACTAATAATTAGCTAAGGGGTGATCATATTGTTTAAATTAGTTTTACTCTTTACAGTCATTCCGTTACTTGAGTTAATCCTTCTGATCAAATTAAGTCAACTTTGGGGAGCAGTATCTACTATTTTATTAGTTGCAATTACAGGAATTATCGGGGCCAAACTGACTAAACTTGAAGGAACATCAACAGTTACTGAAATAAATTCTTCATTAGCAGAAGGAACTATGCCAACAGATAATTTAATTGATGGCTTATTGATCTTAATCGGAGGAGCAATGTTAATTACACCAGGATTATTGAGTGATTTAGTAGGATTTGCCTGTATTATTCCTTTAACTAGAAGCAAAATAAAGTTATTAACTAAAGAAAGATTAAAAAGATTAATTACTACTGGTAGTTTCCATTTCTCTTCGGATAACAGTCAAGAAGAAGTAAACTTTACAATAGAAGATGATTAAATTATAAGTAATCCAAGATCCCACGATAAATTTGCTGAGTTAATAATTTTTGAAATTGCTGATGAGTCAATAGCCAACGATCAATCTCCTTATTGATAAATCCCATTTCAACCAAAACACCAGGATATTTACTATTATTTAAAATAAAATAGTCACCTTTCCGAATTGGATTATTGAGCATTTCAATCCCTTCATATTCAATCGAATTCAATCTTGTCTGTAACTTATCAGCTAAGACTCTATTCTCAGCTTTATGGTCTTGATAAAAAACAATTGGCCCTCTAATTCTAAACTTTCTCCCAAAATAATTAACATGTAAGCTAATAAATAAGTCAGGCTGATTTTGATTAATAATATCAACTCGTGCTTGTAAGTCACGCTTATGCCTATTACTATAAGTTTGATTTTGGTGATCTAAAGCAGTATCAGATTGTCTAGTCATAATTACTCTTGCTCCCTGCCTAGTTAATAACTCTTTTAATTTAAAACCAACCTTAAGGTTTATATCCTTTTCCAATATATTCTCATAACTAGAACCTTTATCTATCCCACCATGCCCTGGATCAACAACAATTATTCTTCCTTGTAACGGTTTATTAGAACTAGTTATTGGCATTGTAGTAATTATTCTATCTTTCATAGAAAATACAATTCCACTCAAAATAAAACAACAACAACATAAAATAAAAAGTTTTTCTTTTTCAATTAAGAGTATCATTTTTCTCCTTTCTTTAGTTCAGTTTTATTGATAATAAACACCACTTTACAACTTTACTAAGCGGCGTTTCTTTTATCAATAAAGTAATTTAAACTATTCTTTAAAACAGAATATATTTTTGTACTTTCGAGTTTAGATACGAAACTATCTAAAATTAACTCTTCCCTAATATAAAGGGCTAACTGAGATTTTATTTCTTGAGGACTTAAAGAATTTAATTCATCAAATTCTTCTACCCAAAAGGGAAGAATCTTTGCAAAAGTATAGACTAATCCCAAAAGATTAATATAGGTTTCTATTCCTTGTTCTGTGCGAACCATATAATTACCAAAAGACCAAAATGTTTTTAATTCATAAAAGATAACTTCAATACTCCAGCGTATTTCATAATCAGTAAAAGAACCAGTAGCAAAACTATCCTCATCCTTTTTGCTAACTTTTGGCTTTGATAACTTTTCTAATTCACATTCTTTAGGATTAGTATTAATGAATACTCTAGGATTCTTAAAATCATCAATATCTTTTACTGTGACCATGATTTCTATAGTTTTATCTCTAAATAATCTTGTTCTAACCAGTTTAGTTGCTAGATAATAATCGCCATTTTTTTCATAGTCTAATTCTGTAATGTTTAACTTTTTGCCATAGATAGGATTCCTTCCTCTTTTACCATTTGGTGGAGGAGGTAATTCAAAGATAGCAGTATCATGGCGAACAGCACCAATAAGTTCTAAGTTATCATGATCCTTAACACAATCAAGAACATCACCTTTGGTATACCATGAATCACAAAGAAGAGTGACATTTTTGTTATTGAGTAATCTCATAATGTTATCTATTAGCTCTTTAGCAATAGTTAGCTTACTTTTATCTTTTTTGTATAACCTAAATCCAATTGGGATTGTTTTATATTCAATACCATCCTCTGATTGAGAGACAGGTATAGATATAGCTAAACAAACGAAAGTATTACCTTTTAAGTAGCTACTATTATTACGTCTAACATGATCAAAAAAACTATTATGACCAGCGAATTTATTACCAAATTTCTCTTGAAGAGTGTCATCAATAATTAGAAATACTTTTTTACTTTTAAGTTCTTCTGGAATAATATTGAGAGTTAAATTTACTGTTCTCTTCATCATGCTTTCTAAGCTCCATTTGCTATATGAGAAAAAGTAATATAAGGAATTTAGGCTACTATTCATATGCTTAGAGATGAAATTATTCCAAATGAATCTAAGAGAATGGATTTTATCAAAGCTTATGATTGAAATTATAATCCAAAAGAACATCTTAAAAGACTTCTTAGTGAAAAGATCACGATAATAATTAGCAAATTTTTTGATGATAGAGTAGATACTATTTTGATTATTTGATATAATATTCATGCGACTGATTCTCCTTTCTTGATTCTTCTTGGTCGAAGATATTATATCAAAAAAGGAGATTGGTCGCATTTTTATTTAGATTTCTTGTAAAGTGGTGTGATAATAAATATGTTATTGTTTTATTTTTTATTAGTTTTGTTCATAAGTGACTATCTAATAACTGACTACCCTTGAAAAATTATCAAAGACAATCTATGAATGGTTATTTCAATAAAGAAATTATCTATAATATTTCTAAGCCCATGAAGTATATTTTTAACTCTATAATTCCTTCCTACAAAAGCCCAACAAAAGATAGATTTCTTCCTTTAGTACTTTTTAGCTCTTGGTTTAAAGTTCAGATTAGAAATATTAATTTTTTAATTTCAAAAAAATAGATATTATAAAATATTTTTTGATAAAATATGAATTTAAACCATTTTTAGATGAGGTTAAAGGATAAAAAAGAAGGGGTTTTCAAATTGATATCAAAGTATATACATGAGAACAAATTAAATAAAGTTAAATTTTAAAAATTTAGTATTTATCTCTGTCAAATACCATTAGATTTAGAAACTAAAAGAATACCCAAAGATATAAGAAACAAACTAAACAATCATGAAAAATGTGCTTGCTAATATAACTGGTATAGTTTGTGATGGTGCTAAAGAAAATTGCTCTCTTAAACTTTCTACATCATCTGCAGAAGCTGTCATTGCATCTTATATGACATGTAATGATACAATTGTTCCTTAAAAACTGGTATTATTGGGGGTGGAATAGAAGAAACTATTAAAAATATTAAAATACTTTGTAAAGAGGGGTTATCTAATATGGATGAAACTATGATCAATATTATGGATGTTTAAAAATAATAGATCAAATGGGAGGAATAAAAGTATGTTGTTAGAAAAAATCAAATCTAATTTAATTATTCAGTTGATTTTAGGGGTAATAACAGGGGCGATTTTAGGTTTTATTGTTTCTAAAGAAGTTATGCAAATTATTTTAACTATTAGAGATGTTTTAGGGCAGATAATCTTCTTTTCTGTTCCTTTAATAATTATTGGTTTTATTGCACCTTCTATTGCTAAGCTTAAAGCTGATGCCAGTAAAATGTTAGGGACAGCAATGCCGATAGTTTATATGTCTTCAATTGGAGCTGGGATCTTAGCATGTATTGCTGGATATTTTCTTATTCCTTATTTAAATATTAGTAGTCAACCTTCAGATTTAAGAGAGTTACCTGAAATAATTTTTGAACTTGAGATTCCACAGATTATGCCCACAATGACTGCTTTGGTATTAGCATTATTTTTAGGCTTGTCTATTGCTTGGACTAGGTCTGCTACTTTTGAAAAAGTTTTGGATGAATTTAATGATATGGTATTGGGTATAGTAAATAAAATTATTATTCCGATACTCCCTTTCTTTATTGCAGGAACATTCTCTAGTCTTGCTTATGAAGGAACTTTAACTGAACATTTACCAGTCTTTCTTCAATTAGTTTTTATTATTATTGTAGGTCACTTTATCTGGCTTGCTGTATTATATCTGTTAGGAGGTTTTATTTCAAAGGAGAATCCTTTAGAAGTTGTTAAGCATTATTTACCTGCTTACTTGGCTGCTGTTGGAACTATGTCAAGTGCTGCAACTCTTCCTGTTGCATTAAAATGTGCTAAGAAATCAAAAGTTTTAAATCAAAAGGCAACTGATTTTGCTATCCCTTTGGGGGCTACAGTTCACTTATGTGGCTCAGTACTTACAGAAACTTTCTTTGTAATGGCTGTATCACAAATTTTATATGGCTATATTCCTTCTTTTTCTTCAATGCTTCTGTTTATATTATTATTAGGAATATTTGCAATTGGAGCACCTGGCGTACCTGGAGGAACTGTAATGGCCTCTATGGGCTTATTAATAAGTGTACTTGGTTTTGACCAGTCTGGAGTTGCACTTGTTCTTACTATTTTTGCAATTCAAGATAGCTTTGGAACAGCATGTAATGTAACAGGTGATGGAGCTATAGCATTGATTTTGACGGGAATTTTTAATGAACATACAGAAAGCTCTAAAAAAGAAGTAGTTTTATAAGAACTAATAACTAAATAGGTATACCACTTTACAAGAATTCCAAGAGAACCTCTCCATCTAAATTAGAAATTTAGATGGAGAGGTTCTTTATAACTAGAGCCTTTATATTCCACCATGCCCTGTTATTTTTCCTTTTCTTAGTTCAGTTTTATTAATAATAGATATGTTATTGTTTTATTTTTTATTAATTTTAGTCATAAGTGACCATTTAATAATTGACCGATTATTAAAAAATCATCAAACGATAATCTATAAAAAATTCATATACGTCAATTTAATACATGACTTTCTAATCACCTTGCTTTTTATTGATATTAAGTGGCACTTTCAGTGCCACAATATTGTAATAGAGCTTCACTTCAAAAATCTATAATACCAAAAATTTACTTAAATTAACGCGAATGATACTAAATATTATCTTTTATCTCCGACAATAATAACCTCTGGCTCAGGAATAAATCCGTATCTTTTATCAATTAACTCAGTAATTAAATTAATTAAATATAAGACATCAGATGCTTGAGCTTGATTATGATTAATTATGAAGTTACCATGATATGGTGCTATCATTGCTCCACCATGCTTTTTTCCCTTTAAACCTAGTTGATCAATCAATGCTCCTGTAGGAGTGCCATACGAATGATTATTCTTAAAGACTGAGCCACAGCACGGATATTTAAAATGATTTCTATCCTCTCTAAATTGATCAACCTCTTGCAGATAATCACAAGCAACATCTAACTCAGTTTCTAAATTACTTAATTCTGTTCTAAAAAAAGATTTAAATTCTGCTAATGATGATAAGTTTAAATTTCTATCTTGTACTTTTGATAATAATCTATTTATACTATTGATTTCTTGTTGACTACAATCAGTGAACTTAAAATCAGCACCCACAATCAACCAGGGTTTCTTTTGAAAGGTAGAAGTCTTATAACCAAATTCACACTGCTCAACCGATATCTGTTCCAAGGACAATCTATTTTTAGCTAAATCAAGATAATAAATAGTATCCAATAAATCAGAGAGCTGCTCTTCATAATATTTAGCATTGATATAGATTCCTGCTCCTACAGAACCAGGTAGTAGATAAGTGAATTGAAAATCAGTCTTATTGCTTATAACTCCGATCAATGAAATTAATGATAATGGAACCCCAGCAGAAAGAAATAACTCCCCATGATTTAATCTACTCTCAAGATACCTCTTCAATGAAATAAAAATTCGATCTTCCCTAGTTTGATCAGGAAATAAAATATTAGTACCATAACCAAAGATATAATAATCCATTCCAACTTTTTTACAACTATTAAGTAAATTAAGCAGCTCTTCTGTAGTTTCTGGTTCAGCAAAATAGGTCGCTTTACCTCCTATTTGATAAGAGGAATGTAGTGCTAATGAGACATTCTTCTGACAAAACTTTTCAATCTCAACAGAACTATTCATCTTCTGTCCCCCTAATTATTAACTTTTAATCTTATTATATTTGACTTTTTTTAGATTATAATAGTTTTTACTTACAAATCCTATATAAAGAATGAATTTTTTCAAGAGCAATATAAAAATAAAGGTAGCAAATAATTTGCTACCTTTATTTTACTTTATTACTTATTCACTTATTATCCTAGAATCAAATTATTTAAACATCTAATTTTCCGCTTTTAGCAGCTTTAATATAACCAGCACAGTACTGATCATTTCCTAATAAAGTCTCAGCAGCAGTTACTAATGCCATAATCTTTGGATCCAATGGATCTATAATAGCACTATCTAACCCTCTACTCATTGCCAATGTTACAAAAGTTCTATTTAACAATTGTCTTTGTGGTAATCCATGAGAGATATTACTTAACCCACAAGTAATATGAACCTCTTCATATTCCCTTGTAATCTCTTCAACTGCATCTAAAATATGTTCTCCTACCGCTTGATCAGTACCAATTGGTTGGATAATTGGATCTACAAAGATATCACCTTCAGCAATTCCTGCCTTCATTAAATCTTCAATTAACTTCTTCCCTACTCTGATTCTATCCTCTGCTCCATTAGGCATTCCGTCATCGTCCATTACTAAAGCAACTACCCTTGCATCATGCTCTTTAAGTATTTCTAATGTTTCAGCAAATCTTTCTTCTTCAGCAGTAATAGAGTTAACCAACGCTTTACCTTCATGAGCTTCTAAGCCTACCTCAAGTGCTTTAGGATTTGGACTATCAATGCAAAGTGGTACATCAACTACCTCTTGGACTGTATTTACTAGCCATTCCATAGCTTCAACTTCCTCTTTAATCAAAGTACCACAGTTAACATCAATATAATCTGCTCCTGCTTCTTCTTGCTTCTTAGCTAAATCTTGAATAAATTCTACATCTCTATTCTTTACTGCTTCTTCCAATCCTTCTCTACTGGTATTAATTAATTCACCAATAACTATCATTTTATTACCTCCCCTTTTATATTAAGTTTATAATTGATAATTAATAATTAATAGTAGATAGTAAAAAATCTAAAAACTAATTTTTTCATCATTTAATTTTAAATTATCAATTATCAATTGAAATTAAGCTTTATATCTTTTTAGCTCACAAATTCTCTAGCTATATCAGTAGCAGTACTTCCATCTGCAGCATAACCATCAGCACCAATCTCATTAGCAAAATCTTCACTAACCGGTGCTCCTCCAACCATAATCTTAACTTGATCTCTAATTCCTGCTTCTTCTAAGGACTTAATAGTCTCCTCCATAGCTGGCATAGTTGTAGTCAACAATGCAGATAATCCAACAACATCAGGCTGATGTTCTTTAACTGCTTCTACAAACTCATCTGCTTCTATATCTACTCCTAAATCAACCACTTCAAATCCAGCACCTTCTAGCATCATTGCTACCAAGTTTTTACCTATATCATGTAAGTCACCTTCTACCGTAGCCATAATCACCGTTCCAACAGAACTGCTCTCTCCTTCTGTCAATAATGGCTTAACTATATCCATCCCTGAATGCATCGCTTTAGCAGCAATTAAAACTTCTGGGACAAACATTTCATTCTTCTTAAATCTACCCCCTACAACATCCATCCCTGCAACCAAACCATTCTTAATGATTTCACTTGGTTTTGTTCCTTCATCTACTAATTCTTGAGTTAATTCAGCCACTCTATCAATATTTCCTGCTATTACCCCTTCAACAATCTTTTCCATTTTGCTCATTTTTATTAATCCCCCCATAGCTATTAATCAGTTCTTTTTTGCTTCTTTAGTCCATGTTATCAAATGATTCAGACAATTTATATTAATTTTTTAATATTTTTTTAATAATTTAAACCAATAGTAACATTTATTATAACTATTTTCCAAAAAAACCATATTCACTTTCATTTGCACATTATAAATTGTACACTAAGACTGGAGTGTAGAAAAACTTAGTTATCTGCGAAACACTGTAGTAATAAACTTAAATTTAGCAAATGGTTTTTATTACGGAAAGTCTAATAAAACTTATAGGGAGAACACTATTAAAATTTAAAGTAGATAACATAAACTTAATAATTAACCAATTATTACTATAAATATAATCTGAATTTACATAAGTATTTAACATAATTAATCGTTTAAATACTTAGGATCTTTCACCTTCCATAGTAAAAAGATTATTCCTAAGCTAATCATTACAAATGTAATTCCAAAGACAAGTCGATAACTATATAAATCAACCAACAATCCTCCTAACAGAGAAATAACAGTTACAGCTAATCCAATAATTGTACTAGTCAGTCCAACATAGAGCGGTCGTTCTTCAAGTTTAGAACAAAAATCTGGAATTATCGTCATAAAGGATACACTATTTCCACCTAGTGCTATTCCAGTCAAAATAAATACTAGATAAAAAGCAAAACGCTGTTGGGCAAAGAAAGCAACCAATACCCCTGCTGCATTAAAGACAGCTGCCAATAAAAGAACTAACTTATGTCCATAATTATCCCCTACATGACCCCATAAAATATTTGTTAAACTCTTACTTACAATTGAAATAATTGTAAAGGTACCCACTAGATCATTAGCTACCCCCACCGATAAATCCAATCTCTCTATTCCTGCAACTGTAAAGAGACCATTCGACATACCGATAAATTGAATTAAGATAGCAGCTAATATATAATTGCGATAATTGTTCTGTGTCTGTAGAATCTCTTTTAAATGTTGCAAATATTCTTTAGTGCTCTCTTCTTTTTTACTAACGTTATAAGCAGGCTCTCTAACAAACACTAAAAATAAGTAAGAAATCATCTTACTGATAAACGCTAAAGCAAATAACAAAACAAACCCCATTCTAAATTCAAAAAATTTAATTATATATCCTGCTCCAAATGCCCCTAACACCTCTAAAATACTACTTACAAAGGTTCGGTATCCAAAAAAACGCCCTCTTCTTTCTTGAGGAATAACTTTAAAGAGCATATCAAACCATGGCGGACCAACCAAACCAGAAGAAATATTATGAAACCCCCACAATATAAAAAAGAGGATTAACAATAGATTTTGAGTGTCAGGAAATAGCAAATAAGTTAATACCGCTAAAAATAACCAAGGCAATCTTTGCAGAATACCTAGCCCTAAAACATACTTCTTCTTAACTTCCGCTCCTTTTATCCATTTCGCAGAAAAGAGCTGGGGAAAATGAATTCCAAACATATAAATTCCTGTAATTAAGCTTACTAAAAATTTAGATTCAGTCAACTGTCGGACAAATAAAGGTAAGATTGTATTAATTGCTACAAGTCCTATGCCCAATGTATAAAATGCTCCCTCTCCAATACTGAGCCAAAAGTTAAATTTATAATCTTTCTCAATCTTTTTTCTTATCTTCTTTTTTTCTTCTTGCTCCATTCTATCTCCTACTTTCTAAAAATTATAGAACCATTATTTATGATTAGATAATTACCCTCTGTTTATACTTGAATTCAAGTATAAATCTTAATTTAAGGTTAAATTGATATAAAGTGGCACTTTGCCACTTTATATCAGTGTACAGTTTACAGTTGATATGGTTTCTATGGTTTTCACG
>NZ_JALKBX010000022.1 GCF_023227745.1 Natroniella acetigena
TATTATCCATAATTTTCATATAGGTTGATATTAGGTATGTCAGCTAATTTATTTTTCACAAAAATCGAGGAAGAACCATAAATTTAAAATAACTACAGAGTATTAATCTAGTAATTTTGATTAATACTCTGTATTATAAAATTTAAAGCCTAAAAATTAATTACCAAAGATGAATAAAACTAAAATCAAAAAGTTCATCTTTAACTTCATTATAATCTTTATTAACTAACTTTTCTTCTAATACTTTCGAATCTTGAAGTGTATTGTATATTAATCCTAAATTTGAAACCCAACTATCGCTAGGATCTGTAGTATATCTAATACTGGACATTCTAGCTGCAGTTTCAGAAACTCCAGTATAATCAGCAGTAATGTTGGCTGCTTCTTCCATATTTTGATTGCAATATTCTGCACTTACTTTCATAAGTTTTGTAAATACTTCTAATGCTTCAGAATGCTGATCAATTGTCTGTCCTGTAGCTGCCATAATACAACAAGGAAAATCATACCATTCACCTTCTGGGGGTAAATTTTTCATATCTAGTACTATTTCACCAACACCTTCTACCTCAGCTAATTCTGGAAACGGAGATGGGCCAACCCAAGCATCTACCTGACCACCAGTTAAAGCTGGTAATAAATTAGAAGTTGATCTTAAATCAACTAATGTAACCTCAACATCTCTATCCTGATAATCACCTGAATAAGATATACCTGCTTCCCCTAACGCTTCCTTTAAAAGTATTATTGGTGCACTGGTTGGTGAATGATAACCCACTTTTACTGGTTCATCACTATTTTCTATCAACTTAGAGAACTCTTCCCAATCATTTACTGCTGAGTCTTTATCCATTACTAATCCAATTCCCTCAGTATGAACTGGGCATAAAATCTTAAGGTCAGTCCCTTGGTCAATAGCAGAAATAGCTGCTGCACTTGAAGCAAATCCTACATCCACATGTCCTTGACTCATCATAGTCATTGTTTCTGAGCCACTCTGACTTACTATTAAATTTAAATTAGCTATTTCTTCATCATCATCCATTAAAATATACTCTTCTCGCTCACTTACCTCTTGCAAATAAACTCCTTCTGATTTAAAATCTTCTCCTTTTGCAGTTGCTACCATAAGTGGAGTTTGGTGATTAGTAAATATGTAAGATACATTTAAATCAGGAATATCATCCTCATCTCCACCACCAAACCAACCAAAGAAACCTTCTGCTGACATCGGAACTAACATAACCCCTATTAACAACATTACGACAAATAAACTTCTTTTTTTCATTCAAATTTCCCCTTTTTTAATAAAAATTTTATTAGTTCACACAATCCGATTATATATAAAAGTTATTTATATGTCAAATAATATTTTTTTATTCAAAACCTCATTTATATAAACACATCTAATTTGACATATAATATTTTTTTATATAAGATTAGATTAGTCAATTTTTTGCAAATGAAATTACAGGAGGATGAAAAAATGACCAAACTACCAAAATCATTTGATGAATTTAGCAATGCAAAAAGAGAAGGATTTTTAAAAGTAAAAGAACTAAAAGAACAAGGTAAGGATATAATAGGTACTTATTGTACTTATACTCCTAAAGAACTTATAATGGCTGCTGGGGCAATTCCTATTGGATTATGTGGAACGAGTGAAGAACCTATTCAGGAGGCAGAAAAAGATTTACCGAGAAATTTATGTCCTCTGATTAAATCTAGTTATGGATTTGGAGTAACTGATACATGTCCCTACTTCTATTTTTCAGATTTAATAGTAGGAGAGACTACTTGTGATGGCAAAAAGAAAATGTATGAACTATTAAAAGAAAAAAAAGCTATGCATGTTATGCAATTACCTCAAAATAATGAAGACAAAGAGTCTTTCAATCTTTGGAAAAAAGAAATGAAAAAACTAAAAGAAAAATTAGAAAAACAATTTGATGTTGAAATTACAGATGAAAAATTAAAAGAGGCAATTAACCTACGAAATAGAGAAAGAGAAATAATGAAACAATTTTATGAGCTTGGTACTTTATGTCCGCCACCAATTGAGGGGTCTGAGATACTAGAAGTATTATATGGAGCTGAGTTTAAGTTCAATAAAGAAGAACATATTAAAGAAATGGGAAGTTTACTAGAAGATATAAAAGAGGATTATCAGCAAGGAGAAAGGAAGATAGCTGAAGATAAACCTAGAATCCTTATTACAGGCTGTCCAATAGCTGGGGATAGCGAAAAGGTAGTCAAAGCTATAGAGAATAGTGGAGGAGTTGTAGTCTGCTTTGAAAATTGTTTTGGGGTTAAAGCCAATGAAGAATTAGTTGCTGAAAATATTAACCCTATAGATGCTTTAACTAAAAAATATTTAAATATTCCTTGTTCTGTTATGTCACCTAATGATGGTCGACTAGATTTACTTTCCGAATTGATTGATCGCTATCAAGTAGATGGAGTAGTAGATATAGCATTACAAGGCTGTCATACTTATAATATAGAAACGGCTACAATTAAAGAATTTGTAAATAATGAAAAAAATATATCGTACACAAATATAGAAACTGATTATTCTCAAACTGACACAGGTCAGTTAGCCACCCGTCTGGGAGCATTTATAGAAATGTTATAAAACTAGGAGGAATTTTATGTATTCTATAGGAATTGATATAGGTTCAGTGGCAACAAAAGCAGTTCTGTTCAATAAAAGGATAGTTGATAAAACTATAACTCCTACAGGTTGGAGCCCTAAACAAGCCGGTCAACAATGTCTAAAAAAACTACTAGAAACTAATAATCTACAAAAAAAAGAAATTAAGCAAGTTGTAGTTACTGGATACGGTAGAATATCTACTGATTTTGCTGATAAAATTGTTACTGAAATAACTTGTCATGCTAAAGGAGCTCACTTTATTGATGAGCAAATAAGAACTATTATTGATATAGGTGGAGAAGATAGCAAAGCAATAAATATAGATAAAGAAGGAAATGTAACAGATTTTATAATGAATGACAAGTGTGCAGCAGGAACGGGAAAATTTCTAGAAGTAACTATTAATTCTTTAGGAATAGATATTGCTGATATAGATAAGCTTGCTCAAGATATTGAACCTGAAGAAATTAGTAGTATGTGTGCAGTTTTTGCTGAATCTGAAGTAACTAGCTTGCTTGCCCAAGGGGCTTCTAAAAAATCAATAATTCTAGGAATTATTGATTCCATTGCAAGTAAAACTATGATTTTATTAGGTAAGATAGATACTAGAGATAAAATCCTATTTACTGGGGGACTAGCTCAAAGTAAAAGAATAAAAGAGGTACTTAGTAACAAACTGGATAGTAAAATTTATACATCTGACCACTCCCAATTTGCGGGTGCTTTAGGAGCAGCTATAATAGGTTGGAATAGCTAAACATCCACTAAAATTATTGATTTATTTGACTTATAGTAGTTTAATATAGTCTACTATCAATATTGATAGTAGACTATATTAAATGTTTTTTCTTTAAATTTCTTCAGTCTCTTCATCTACTAATACTAAATAATAATCTTCTACTTGTTTATATTCTTTGTTTTTTATTTGTAAATTGCATTGTTTCTGATAAATTAAGTATTTTATAAAAATAATTTCATAGTCCCACTTTAAGCTACTTTTGAATGATCAACTCTTTTTTACTCATCTTTAAACCTGCTTTAATTTTTATTCTATACTCATATTATAAAGAGTAAATATTAAGAAGCTATTAGGAAACTAATAAAATTTCTTTAAATTATTGCTATTTACTTTAAAAAGACTTAGCTGCACTTAATAGACGTTTAGTATAGTTATGCTGGGACAATTGACAATTAACACCATTAAATCTTATAATCAAAATCAACCAAAGCTTATTGCTACAAGGCTTTTTAAAGAACTTAATCTTTTAAGAACTTGACCTTTAATTGTAAATTGTACATTCCGTCAATTGTCAATTGTAAAGCTATATCGTAATAAAACTCCACTTTGAGCCCTTATGTCACCGAAACTTACTTGAATCAACATATATTCTTACAAGCCTTATATTTTAAACAAATTAACTATCCTGTTCCAAATATTTTTCAGCCACTTACCTTGTCCAGATTGCTCATCTATCTTAAACTGAAGCACAGATTTTTTTAATTCTACTTCTTCTTGAGGGATGATATTTCTATACACTTCTACAAAGTTTTCTGAAACAAAACTAACTTCCTCCACTTCTCAAGACTTAGCTTTTTAAGAAGCTTAATCACATCAAGGGGGCAAAGACACGTAATACTGAACGTCCTAACGCTTTATACCATTCAGGCTCCTTGAAATCTTCTATATCAATCTCCCTACAAACCTTTAAAATATCAAAAAAATCTCTTTTCATTTCAATAATACTACTACAACCATACATCCAAACACCACATTCAAAATGTAAATATAGACTCCTGTAGTCCATATTTATCGTACCTACAACACCGTACTCATCATCTGATATATAAGTTTTTGAATGGATGAATCCAGGAAGATATTCATAGATTTTAACTCCACTCTCAATCAGAATCTTATAATAAGATCTAGTAACCGCATGAACATACCATTTATCCGCACAATGAGGGGTAATTATACGAATATCAACCCCTCCCTTAGCAGCTGATGATAATGCTGTTACCATTTCATGATCGATAATTAAATAGGGAGTCGTAATATAAACATACTCTTTAGCCTTATTAATTAAATTAAGATAAGCTATCTCTCCAACAGTTTCATCATCTAGTGGACTATCTGCAAATGGTTGAATATATCCATCCCCATCCTTGTGGTTATCCTGTAATAAAGTCTCATCATACTTGAATTCATTCAAATCCTCGTCGATTCCTCTCAGATAATCCCACATAGATAAAAACATTACAGTCATACTCCAGACCGCTTCTCCCTTGAGCATAATAGCAGAATCTTTCCAATGTCCATACTTTTCAATCTTATTTATATATTCATCAGCCAAATTAATACCACCTGTAAATGCTGTATGACCATCAATAATTGCAATTTTACGGTGATCGCGATGATTAAGTATTGGAGATAATATAGGACGTAAAGGATTAAAAACAGAACACTTAATTCCCATTTTTTCAAGCTTTGTATCATATTTATAAGGCAAAGTGAATAAACAACCTACATCATCATAGATAACACGAACATCTACACCCTTTGCTGCCTTCTCTACTAATATTTCAAGTATACTATCCCACATCTCACCTTCTTCAATAATAAAATACTCTAAAAAGATATAATCTTCTGCTCTTCTTAATTCTTCCTTTAATCTTTCAAACTTCATCTCCCCAGTTGATAGGTATTCAGTTGTTGTATTACGATAAGGTGGGGAATATGCATAGTTTTGGATATATCTTGACTGATTAGCGGCAATTTTATTTTGTGATTCAATCTCTTCTAAAATAAACTCTTGTGGTGGTAAGACTTTACCAATTCTATCTCTTATTGATGCCATTTTATTTTTAGCACGCTTACCCATCTTTTTTCCACCAAAGAAGATATAGAACAACCCTCCAAAGATCGGAAATAATAAGATAGGTATAATCCACGCCAGCTTATAGACTGGATTCATATGATTATTTATAATTCCTAACACCGCAACTATACTGATAAGTATACTTCCCCCATAGAATAAAACAAAGTACTCATTAAATTTTAAGATTACTCCTATCAAAACTAGCAACTGGACTAGTATTGCAATAACCAAAAATGTACTTCTATGAAACAAAAACTTTTTAACAAATTTCATCTTTATCCTCTCTCAAAATTATTATTTAACTTCTAATGCTATAAATTGGACTGACCCAATATCTTAAAGTCAAAATTATTCTATCTCTCACCTTTCTAAAATAGAAAAAGTAACAAGTTCTAGTGAACCTCCATTTCATGTTTTTAACAAAAAATTTTGTCTACAACGCATTGCTACTAGGTGATATCCTTAACTACCTTTCTACTAACTTTATCAAGGTCATCTATCACAAAATTTCTTCTTTTTATTCTTAATTATTTAATTTGCTTAGTATCTCAATTTTTTTACTATCTACTCGCTTCATTTTAATAGATCGATACAATTATATCATAGTCTGACTTAAAAATCATCACTTCTCTAAATAACACAATATAACACCACTTTACAAGAAAATTAAATAAAAAATGCGACCAATCTCCTTTTTTAATATAACATCTTCGACCAAGAAGAATCAAAAAAGGAGATTCAGTCACATGAATATTATATCAAATAATCAAAATAATATCTACTCTATCATCAAAAAATTTGCTAATAATTATCGTGATCTTCTCACAAAGAAGACTTTTAAAATGTTCTTTATAGGTTATAGTTTCTATTATAAGCTTTGAGAAAATCCATTCTCTTAGATTTATCTGGAATAATTTCATCTCTAAGCATATGAATAGTAGTCTAAATTCATTATACTACTTTTTCTCATATAGCAAATGGAGCTTAGAGGAGATGATGAAAAGAACAGTAAGTCTACTTTTAGATGTTATCCCAGAAGAACTAAGAGATGAAAAAGTATTTCTAATTATTGATGATACTCTTTAAGAGAAATTTGGTAATAAATTCGCTGGTCATAATAACTTTTTTGATCATATTAGGCGTAATAGTAGTAATTACTTGAAAGGTAACACTTTCGTTTGTTTATATATACCTGTTTCTCAATCGGCAGATGGTCTTGAATATAAAACAATCCCAATTGGATTTAGATTATATAAAAAAGATAAGAGTAAACTGACTATTGCTCAAAAGCTAATAGATAGCGTTATAGGATTATTGAGTACTAAAGATATTACTTTTCTCTGTGATGCATGGTATAACTAACCTAGTAACCAATCTAGAAAGGTAGGTAATTATATGATTGCACTGCAAAAACTAACTTTTTAGATTACGCCCTACAATATATAGTGATTGACTAGGTGGTCAAACGCACTATGTTGTGGTGTTTAAGGTGATGATAACCTTTTTGCAGTAGAACCATTTATTTACTATTTCATTTATCAAAGATGAAAATTTGGTTTTTAATGAGTAATATCGAATTACTTTTTGTGAGCTAATCATAGATTGTTTTGAGCAGGAATGGTCAAAAAAGGCTAGAGAAAATATAAAGGCTATATCCATGGATATGTGGCGAGCTTATAAATCAGTGGCTCAAGAGGTTTTTCCCAATGCTAAATAAGTTTCATATGGTTTGGTATAAACGAGTTATAGATAGTAACCTAAAGCCTTTTTTAAGTGCTAAAAAGACAGTTAAGAATTGGGAAGATAAGTTGCTAATTTTTTTGATACAAAAATAAATAATGGCTTTGCTGAAGGCATAAATAATAAAATTAAATTGATAAAACGAATAGGATATGGAGTAACTAATTTAGAAAATCTAAGAAATAGAATATTTCTAGCTTTTATATAAAATGAAGATGAAAATAAAGTTTAACACCCATTGCAATTATTTTATAATGGGTGTTAATTACAATGAACTAAATTTTTCACAACATTAATTAAAGAACCTATTTTAATTTCAAAGTTTCTCAGTAATACTAGGAACTTAAAATATGGTTTTTGAGTCTACTTATTAACTTAATTTATTTTTTTATTAGTTTTTAGTTTTAAATTACGAATTGTAGAATCTATATTTAGCACTTGAATCATTAGCGACTGCTGGAATAATTCCCTCTTCAAATAACCCTCTAATTTGAGCATTATTTTCATAAACCTGTTCAAGTGAACCTCTCCAACTAAATTAAAAATTCAGAAAATTTATTACGAAAAGTCTTTGACTTGTAGGGAGGGGAACTTCTTTCCTAATTAAGTATTTTAGATAAATTTACGATCAATAAGCTTGAACAAAAAATAAAAATATCATTCTCTTTATTAAGTTTAAAATTAATTACTTTTAGAAGCAGTCGTCTTTCTAATCGTTAATTTTGGCTCTAACGTAACCTGAATTGCTTTCTCTTCGCTCTTCTTTAATTTTTTTTCTATAAATAGTTTAGTTGCTTTTTTAGCCATTATTTTTGGTTTAACAGAGACGGTTGTCAAATTTATTCTAGCATGAGATGATAAAGTAATATCATCATATCCCATGATTGATATATCGTCAGGTACTGACAAATCAAATGATAAACAACAATCAAGTGCTGATAAAGCCATTAAATCATTAGCAGCTAAGATAGCAGTCGGTCTTATTTTTAATTCAAGCAATTCCTGTGTAGCTTCCCAAGCTTGCTCTTCAGAATAACCTCCATCTTTAATAAGCTGAGGATCAGATTTTATACTAAAATCTTTTCGTGCTTTTAAAAAACCTCTTAATCTCTCTGTACTTGTAGAAAAACAACGTGGTCCTGATATATATCCAATATGCTGATGCCCTAAACTCGCTAAATATTCTACTGCATTATAAATCCCATTAATATCATCACTTACTACAAAATTAGAATCATCTTCTTCTAATCTACGATGGTAAGTAATATAAGGAATATCAGCAGCATTAAGTTTATTAAGGCTTTGTTCTTTAGTTCTAACTGAACCAAAAATAATTCCATCTACTCGCTTTTGTTGTAGAGTATCAATATACTCCTCTTGACGCAAGCCTGATTGATTATCTGTATTACAAATTATAGTTGAAAAGCCATATTCCCTAGCAACATCAACAATAACCTTTGAAGTTTCAGCATAAAAAGGGTTTGTTAAATCAGGAATTACAAGCCCGATAGTATTTGTCCTCTTAGTAATCATACTCCTTGCAATATTGTCCGGTCTATAATCAAGTTCTTTTACAACTTCTAATACTTTCTTTCTGGTATCCTCACTAACATATTTTTTATTATTTAAGACTCGAGATACAGTTGATACAGAAACACTAGCAACCTTAGCTATATCTTCAATAGTAACTTTCATTAAAAACTCCCCCTCCATATTAAAGCAAGTTAAAATACTCAATCTATTGAATTGTATTCCAATAAAAAACGATTGATTTCCTCTTTTTTTCTCTAAAAAGTAATAAAAAAAGGAAATCAGTCGTTAGAATTTATATTTAAACCAAATACTTCCTATACAACTGTCTTTTCAGTCTTTACATCAAAAATATGCATTTTATTTAGATCAAATAAAAACTGCATTTGATCTCTAACCTCTACATCACTTTCTGAGTCAATCTCTGCTATATTTAGATAAAGATTTATTTCAAAACCCATAGGTTCTACTACTTCCACTTCAGCAGTTACTATATTACCTTCATCTGTTTTATCTTCAACTAATCTCCACACTAGCATCCTTAACTTCTGTTACTGCCCCTGCTTTATTATCTTGATAAACCTTCTTCAAATTTTTCAATGTTACCTTTGCCATATGTTTCCCCTCATCATTTTATAATTGAATTTATTTATCTACTTTTACCTTAGCTACTCCACTCTCAATAGCAACTTTAGCCACCGCATCAGCAACCCCGACTACAACACTCTTATCTAATGAATCAGGTATTATATAATCATCTTTCAATTTATTCTCTGGAATCAAATTAGCAATTGCATAAGCAGCTGCAACCTTCATCTGTTGATTAATCTCTGTAGCTCTAACATCTAACGCACCTCTAAATATTCCAGGAAAAGCTAATACATTATTTATTTGATTAGGATAATCAGAACGACCAGTCCCTACAATTGCTGCTCCTGCTTCTTTAGCCTGATCAGGATTGATTTCAGGAATTGGATTAGCCAAGGCAAATACAACTGGATCAGCAGCCATACTAGCAACCATTTCTTGCGAAACAACATCTGGAGCAGAAACTCCAATTAGAGCATCTGCACCCTGTAAAGCAGTTGCTAAATCTCCTTCAAGATCACTTTTATTAGTTATCTCTGCCATCTGTGCCTGAATTGAATTCATCTCTGTTACTTTTGGATGAAGAATTCCAAATAAATCACACATAATTATCTCTTTTACGCCTACACTTAACAATAATTTTGCAATTGCAATTCCCGCTGAACCAGCACCATTAATTACTACTTTTATTCCTTCTAGCTCCTTCTCAACAAGCTTTAAAGCATTGATTAATCCTGCTAAAACAACAATTGCTGTTCCATGCTGATCATCATGAAAAATAGGAAGATCAACTTCTTGCTTTAATCTTTCTTCAATTTCTATACATCGTGGAGATGAAATATCTTCTAAATTCACCCCACCAAAGCTGGGCTCCAGCCTTTTAACCGTCTCTATTATTTCATCACTATCTTGAGTATTAAGGCAGATAGGAACAGCATCAACCCCAGCAAGTTCTTTAAACAAAACTGCTTTCCCCTCCATTACTGGTAAAGAAGCTGTAGGGCCAATATTTCCTAGACCCAAAACCGCACTACCATCAGTTACAACAGCTACCATATTACTTTTAGAAGTATAATCATAAGCCTTACTGACATCTTGGCTAATTTCTTTACAAGGTTCAGCTACACCTGGAGTATAAGCAATGCTTAAATCATCACCAGTTTCTAATTTAATCTTACTTCTAACTTCTATCTTACCTTTATTTTTATAATGCAAATCTAAAGCTCTTTTTCTTAATGTCAATATTTAAACCTCCCCAACTAGCTAAATTAGTCCCAACCTACTTTTTTGAACTTATCTAATGCAAAACTGCTTGCTTCCTAAAGTACGAATCTGATTATAAAGCCCTTTTTCTTTTAATCGTTTTTATTACCCCTAAACTTAAGCTAATTAATTACTTTTATGGGGTCAAAATTATTTTAAGTACTTCTTCTTTATTATTATAAATTAAATCAAAAGCATCTTCAACATCTTCAAGCGATAAAGTATGTGAATTTAATTCTTCAGTCTTAATTTTCCCTGCTTTTAACATATTAATAGTTGGTTGAAATGCATTAGGGCTTGCTAAACTACCATGTATCTCTAAATCCTTAAACACCATTGTATTAAGATCTATAGTTAATTCATCCTGAGGGTAAATACTTAATAAGCACAACTTTCCTCCTGGTTTAACAGCTTCTATTGCTTGCTTTAAACCCAACTCATTTCCACAAGCTTCTATGACAATATCTGCTCCTATTCCGCCTGTATAATCCATCACAGTCTCAATTACATCTTGTTGATAGCGATTGATTGTTTTAGCATCACAAGTCTTTTCAGCTATAGCCAACTTTTGATCATATGAACCAGATAAAATTACTTCTCCTGCCCCACTAGCAGCTACAGATTGAGCAGCTAACTGACCTATTGGCCCATCTCCAATCACCAATACTGTACTACCAAATTCTATCCCTGTCTTTTCAATACCATAAACACAGGTTGCTGCTGATTCAACCATAGCTGCTTCTGGAAAGGTAATATTTTCCGGTAAGCAATATAAATGGCGTTCAGGCATTATAATATACTCTGCAAATCCTCCATCTTTATTTTTATAACTACCTACAACCCTTCTATTCGGACACAAATTATAACTACCACTCATACAGTAACTACAATCTCCACAAGCTAAAGAAACATCACCAGTTACTCTATCTCCAGGGCCAAAATCACTAACTCCCTCTCCGACCTCTTCTACTACTCCTGCCCACTCATGTCCAGGAGTAATTGGTAATACTGTATCACCTCTTTCTATATAAGGCATTGTCCCTTCATACAATTCAACATCTGTCCCACACAACCCTACTGCCTTAACTCTAATCAATACTTCTTCAGGGCCAACTTCTGGTCTTGGTATTTCTACAACTTTGATCTCCTTTTCTCCAAAAATTCTAGCAGCCTTCATCTTTGTCATAACTATCCCCTCCTTTATCTCCATCTAAATATATCTGTCGTAATACATCCAAGCCATCAAATGTTACCCATTCTTCCACAACCTTATCATCAATAATATGGTAATGGTTAACTCCCAAGATCTCTACTAGCTTTCCAGATGGTTCACCAAAGTATCCCCTACCTTCATGTAAACCACGAAGTCTCCATCTAACAGATACATCCCAATCATTGGGATTATCTTTTTGATTACAGACCACACGATCAATACTATAACTAGCATTAGGAAAGGAAGCAAATAAACTGATTAACATACCTTGAATCTGACTATACCCCACTAAATCTTTATTACAAATATAATGGACTACAGCATTATCACTATAATAATCCTTCACTTCATTAAATAACCTACATTCATAAATTCGATTACACATTTCTAATACCAATTCACCAACACTTGAATCTTTTGCTTGATATCGTTTAGGAAAGAACTGTCCATTCATCGTCTCTTCCACTCCAAAATCACTCTGTAAAGCAGGAACTTTATCTCTGCTTGCTTCTGCCATTTTTTTAGCAACTTGATGGGGATCAAATCCTAATTGCTTTACAATCCATAAATTATCCCGAACAAGCCATTCTTTATGAATTCTATTATTATGAACAACACATTCTGCTACCGTTCTGAAGTTAACTTTTCTTCCGGTTGCTGAACCAAATTTACTATCCCCCAAATTTGTTGCCGTTGACATAACCCGATGTGAAGAAAAATACCCCTTCTTATCATATTTAGACCAAATCACATTCTCCCCCATTAATTTTCTATCAGGAAATGCATGAAGAGTCTGTAAAGTACCTGCTATTACCTCTTTTATTCCTGTAATATTCTGTGACCCAGCATGAATTTCAACATCATTATGATAAGTATCATAAATAATGCCAATCCCCTTTTCTTCCCAAATACGATGTGTAATCTTCATAATATAATCAACAATATCTGAATATTCTTGATCAAAACCTTCCATTCTTTGCTTACTATCTTCTTGATCTAAAAAGTCATTATAATCAGAGTAACCTACTCTATTAACTTCACTATTATTGCCATAAAACACCTTATGATTGCTCTTTATTGTAGAGTCATTCTTGGTCAGTCCGTCTTTTTTTGAACTGTTTTTAGTTTTAAATTGCTGTGAAGAATCGCCTTTAGCAGACATTTTACCCCTCCTTAAAGCTAGCTTTAGATATAAAGTGGCACTTTCAGTTACACAAGCTGTAAGTCGTGGGTCGTGAGTCATGAGCTAAATTCAAAATCTTTAAATCAAGATCTAACTAACTACCTTGTATTATAAAGTTTTTTGGCTTTGGCTTATGATCTTTAATTGGCTCAAAACTCAAAACTCATAGCACACGACTCATGACTTATCTTACTTTTGATCTCTAAGATTTTAAAGACTTTGATCTTAACTGTAAACTGTTCACTGTCAACTATATAGATAACAGTCCCCCTGAGTAATTAACTCATAATCAGTCTCCTGTGCAATCTGATCAACATACTCTATAAATTTTCCTAAGCTACCATTATGCTGGGCAAACATCCAAAAATGAGCTGGAATTACTACTTCTGCTCTACAATCACGAGCTAGTAAAGCTGCTTCGATTGAATTCAAGTTATTGAACTTTCCATTAATCGGTGCAATTAGAATTTCAGGTTGTAATGAAAAGGCTTGTTTCATCTTATCTGGACTATAAGCTGTATCCCCTGTATAATAAAGCTTTAAATCTCCAAAGTTCAGTATATAGCCTACAGCTTGAGGAGCTAAGTCACCATGATCTGCAAAGACAGTCAGTACTTCAAAGTTAGTAAATGACTCTTTAGATCCTTCTTCTACCTCAACTAACTTCTCCTCACTAATTCCTAATTCTAAACCCTGCTCAATACATGGTTGAGGGCCAAGTAATTTTATATCATCTTGTTTCATTATAGTTGGAAGACTGTCAATATCAAAATGGTCACCATGCTGATGACTAATCAAAACACAATCAGCTTCTACGTCATCAGCTCCAATTGGTGTAGGATAAAGCCGTTTAAAACCATATAATCGTTGAGCACAATCTGATAAGTAAGGATCGAGATAGATAATATCTCCTTGAGCCGACTTTAAAGCAAATCCAGCATTACCTAGCCAAAAGATGGCCAGTCTGCCTTCTGGAACATCCAACTGCTTAATTCTATCTCTTAAATCCAATATTCATCCCCCCAACATATCTATTTTAACCTCCACCAAAAACTGGATAAATCTCTATCTTGGCATCATCTTCAATTACTGTAGAAAAATTTTCAATCAAATCACCATCTTGTAAGACTACTTTAGCCACATTTCTATCCAAATCTAAATCAGAGTATAGCCAATCAATAGTAGCACCATCTGGCACATTTACCTCTTGTTCTTTTTCCTCCTCAAGATACTTATGCAATCCTCCATATAAACAGAGTTTTATATTTTTCATTATCAGCTCGCCCCCCCTTCCTACAGAGGATACCTTAAGTCCAAGGTAAGCCTTCTAAGTAATCACCTAGATCTGCAATAATCCCTAACTCATTAACTTTTGCTCTCAACGGTCGACCCTCTAAATCCCAACCTACCATTTGATAGTACTCTTCTATTGCGTCATTAAACTCTTCTTGCTCCAATTCATTTTTACCATCTAATGGACCACCTTTAATCTTATTAAAGAAATGGGTCGGTAATTTATCATCCTCTTTAGAAAAACCTTCCCGAATATTAAACAATCGCATTAAATTGGCTGTTCTTTCACCAACCTTTAATAACTCCCATAAGCTTGTATTCCAACCTGTAACTGATCTAATCAACTCTAAATATTTATCTGTTGGTAAGATACCTCGAGCTACAACTCCAAAGACACATGTTCCTAAGCAGTCATATAATAAAGTTAATAAATTTGTATAGTAGAAGAACCGAACCTTATCTACACTTAAATCAATAGCAGGAATCGGTTCTAAAATTCCTAAAGTCTTTAATAAATCCATGCCCATTGCCTCTTTATCTGTAAAGAATGGATCATGCTGTGCTACCCAGTGGTCTGCCCCATGGCTTGATAAAGCAAATTGCAGACCCAAACCTGTCTTAACTCGTGGATCATGCATCGGTAACTCCTGCTTTTTGACCGTCCGTAAGTACTCTTTTGATTCCTCACCTATCTCCTCTGCTAATCGCTCTGATCCTAGAGCCAACTTAGCTCCAAAACCTTCTTTTTTAGCTGTCTGTTCAATTAACGATAATAATATATCTTGATTACCAAATTCAAGCTCTAAACCCTCTGTATCTTCTTTAGTAATCAAACCTTCTTGATAGCAATGGATAGCAAAAGAAAGTGTCATCCCAAAGGAAATAGTATCAATTGTATATTTATTACATAACTCATTTGCTTTAGCAATCAATTTAATATCATCAATCCCACAATTCGAACCTAAAGCAGCCAATGTTTCATACTCAGGACCACCATAATCTGGATCAACTGTAAAGTCATCACCCTCAACTTCCACTACCCGCTTACAGCGAATAGGACAGCCATAACAGCCACCTCGTTTAATTAAAATCTCCTCTAAAGCATCAGAACCTATCTTATCAGCATCTTCAAAATAATTCTCTTGCCAGTTGTTTGTCGGTAAAGCTCCACCAGCATTAACACTAGTTATTCCACCAGCCGTACCAGTTTTATGCAATAATGAAGTCAAAGGATGCTCCATTACATTTTGCCCGACCCACTTCATTATATCTTTAACATTTTCCTCATCAGCACAGTTTGTCTTCTTCTTTCCTTTGACCACAACAGCCTTCAAGTTCTTAGAACCCATCACTGCTCCCATACCATTACGACCATTAAAGTGGGCCAAATCATTACAGATATTAGCATACATAACCTGATTTTCTCCACCAGGGCCAATCTGCATTACTCGAGTATTGCCACCAAATCGATCTTGTAACTCTTCTTCAACCTCTTTAGTAGCTTGCCCCCATAAATCTTCTGCACTCTCTAAAGAAACTTCTCCTCCATCAATCAATATAAAAGTAGGCTCTGCAGCCTTTCCTTTAATTACTAGACCATCATATCCAGTAGCCTTAAATCTTGGCCCCCACCAACCACCTGCTTCTGACTTGCCAAAGGTATCTGTCAGTGGTGATTTAGCCGAAACTGTATAACGCATTACTGTTGGCCCAGGAGCACCAGTTAAGACTGAATTAGTAATAATCAAAGCATTATCTGGTCCTAATGGATCTGCACCTGCAGGAATTTCTTGTAATGCATAATAAGCTGCAATGCCAGGGCCTCCTAAATATTTGCGATAAAACTTTTCTTCCTTCTCTTCTACTATTATCTCTTCAGTAGTCAAATTTATCTTCAATATCTTTCCATGATATCCATAAGACATATCTAATTTTCCTCCTTACTCTCTACTAAATTTATACTTCAAGGTTCATTATCTGTTGAGTACGCTCAAAGATATCCAAGCCTTATAAATTTATTCCAAGCGGTAGCATAAACCCAATAATATCAACAAACAACTCTGTTTGAGTAATTTTGCTATTCTCTACACAGTTAAACTCTGCATATCTTAAATTCTGAATTTTTCCTGTAGACTTACACTCATCTATCCAGAATGAAAATATCCCATGCTCATGACAATAAAACTTTATAGCTAAGTTAACTTAGCTATAAAGTTTTTACTATAACCCTTCCCTAAATTAAATCGTTTCTACCTCTTCTCCTGCTGGATACTTTTCTTTAATATGCTTAACAAGCTTGATAGTTCGTTCTACAATATAATCAGTATACTCTTCACCTTTTTCTTTACTGGCTAAACTTGGCTTTCCTACTACTCCAATCAATTCCCCATCTTCTGTTTTAAGATCCTTATACTCTGGAGCACTCACTGTACCAGAATCAAAACGAAGTGGTGTAGAAACACCATAATCTGTACAACCAGAAACAAACTCTCCATCAACAAGCGAAGTAGCTCCCATATCTACAGCTTTACTCATATCGACATACTCAGGGAAATTATGCAATGCTAGTGAAGTTTCTGCTTCATCAGCATGCCAAAATGGAGTTTCAAAAATATCTTTATGAATATCTCGAACCATACTCTGAAACATAACTGATAAAACATAATAACCTTCTCTACCTAATTCCTGAACAGTATAATTAGTGACGAAAGCTTGCCCATGACCAAAGAATAAAATAAACTTTTTAAATCCAGCTTTAGCAGCACCTCGTACTACATCTTTGATCAATTTGTTTAATGTGTCATTCTCCAAAGGAATAGTCCCTGGAAACTCCCAATGATGATGAGGATGAGCTCCATACCAAGGAGTCGGCAATAACATAGCACCTGTCTCCTCAGCTACCTTTTCTAACATTGGGAATAATTGCAAAGTGTCATGCCCTGTTGGTAAGTGATGTCCATGCTGCTCAATCGAACCTAGCGGTAAAATAGCTATGTCACACTCTTTAGCATGCTCTTCAATCTCATTAAAACTTTTATGTTGCCACCAATATGATTCTTTCTTTCCTGTTTTTTTAGTCATGATTAACACTCCTTATTTAATTTATAGTGCTCTCAGCTAAATTTAAACCTATCACTACAAGATAACTAAGTTTCTCTGCACTCCCGTCTTAGTGTACAATTTACAATGTACAATTTACAATTGAGTTCAAAATCATAAAACCACAAACACTTAAACCATCAATAATTGCAAAGCATCCTAAGACTAAATACTCAGTCTTCCAATATTTCCTTTTAGCTGAGAGTACTCATTTATTTTAATTATTCAGCCTTTCCTACCATTACATCAGTCAAATTCTTTCCGACACTATCTTCAAATAAAGTTTCTGCATCTGATAACCATTGAAAACGAGGATCAAAAGTTAATTTGTAAACCTTCTTCTTACCAGCAAGTCCCCATAATAAGTAATAACGACAACCAGGTACTGCTTGAGATGTATGATATCCTTTAGGGATTGCTACTGCAAGATCATTACTATCAATTAAATAGCTTTCATCCCAACCTGCTTCATAGTCATAGCTATGATGATAAGCAAAAGCCCCATGTGCTCCATGCAATTTGAAAGAAAAAATCTCTTCCAATGGATATTCACTTTCACTTTTAGTATCATGCTTATGAGCTGGAAATCCAATCCAACCACCAGGATTAGAGATAGATTCTCCAACAATCAATTTTTGTGTTACTGATGATTCAGGGCCATAAATAAGCCTTACTTTTCTACGCCAATTAAGGGCTCCACTCGTCTTTTCAGTAATATCTTTAGGTTCAATAAAATGAGCTGACCCTCCTTGTTGACAAGGAGCAGAATAAACTAATGCTTCCATCCCTTGCTCTGTTTTCAACTTTATCTTGCTTTGAGGAGGGAGATAAATAGCTGTCGGAAGCCCAGCAAAGACATTACTCCTTACTCCATTTATATGATCAAAACCAGAACCATCTTGACATTCAACAGTAGCTGTAAAATCACCACTTTGTAATACTATAACTATTTCTTCTCCTGTTATCTCACGTTCTAAGCTATTTCCTGCTTTTAAGAAAATACGATCAAAACCTAAATATTTTAATTGTGAGTTATCAGAATTAATAACACTTTCATATCCTTCTTCTTGACTAAACTGATATAAATTATTATCACTCATAAATTTCACCACCTTTTACACTTTTGATAAGAATACCATTATTCTGAAATTTTCAATTTGAACTAACCTTGATAAGCTAAGCAAGCATATTCATATAAAGCATCATAAAATGCTACTATATTTTCCGGTGGAACATCCTTTTGAATATTGTGGATTGAAGCTAAGACTAGCCCTCCTCCAGCAGCTAAATGATCAACCCTCTTTTTGACCTCTTGTCTAATCTCTTCTGGAGTTCCTTCTGCTAATACACCTTGACCACCACAAGTCCCACCCCAAAAACTTAATTGATCACCAAATTCTTGTTTAAGACGAGCAGTATCATCCATTCCTGCAGCAGAAACTTGAACTGGATTCAATGCATCAACATCTAAATCTATTAAGTCAGGTAAAAAGTCATTAATCGCTCCATCACAATGATAGACGACTTTAACATCAGCTCTTGATTTAATAAAAGAAATTACCTCTTTTTGAGCTGGTTTAATATATTTTCGATACATTTCTGGATTCATTAAAGGTGCTTCTTGAGTCCCCAAATCATCGGATAAAACAACCACTTGGATATAATCTCCAATTTCATCAAGAACTAACTCCCACCACCCTAAATGAAATTGAACCATTTTATCGATTAAGGCTGTAACAATTTCGGGATCAGTAATCATCTTTATCAAGAAATCCTGGTATCCTAAAAACCAAGAAGCCGGTACATAAATTCCTCCACCTAAGGGGCCACTTAATACTAGAGCATAGTCTGTCTCTTCATAAATCTTTTTAGCTTCAGCTTTTAAATCTTCTACCCTACTTGGATCTTTAGGATCAGGCCAGGGATAATTATCAATATCTTCTAATGTACAATCTTTTAGCGGTGGTTCAACCGGATCATAATAAAGACCTGATGTCTGCCATTTAATACCGAATTCATCCTTGTACCACTTCTTCCCATTCTCATCCTGTTGTAACTTCAACTCCCAATCAGCTGGGCCAATTGGATGGAGAGGGTAACAATCTGATTTAAACCTCTCTCTAATTCTTTCATCTACTATTACAGATTGAGAATTAAAATATGCTATTTCTACCTCATCAGACTCATAACCTAAATATTCCATTAGATTTACATAAGCATCTCTGTGAAGTGTAGTTAGATTATAGATACCTCCAATATCTATTGGAACCCTATCTGTTTCTTCATGATTTAATGCTTTTATAACCCTCTCTCGAGAAGTAAGTTCAGACATTTTAAAACCTCCTGTTATATAGTCTCTCGATATTAATTATTTTTTATAACTTCTGGGTTAACTAAGTATTCAGGTTTTTTGCCATTAAGACAATCAACTACTCCCTGAGCAGCATGAGTAGCCATTTTAATCTTTGATTCTTCTGTTAATGCTGCATTATGGGGAGAACAAATTACATTATCTAATTTAAATAATGGATTATCAGATGCAGGTGGATTATTAGTATAGACATCTAACGCAGCACCTTTAATCTCTCCACTCTGCAGTGCTTGATACAAAGCTTTTTCATCAACAATGGCTCCGCGGGCAGCATTAATAAAGAAGGAACTTTCTTTCATCTTAGAAAAAGAATTCTGATCGATCATACCTTCTGTCTCCTCAGTTAAAGGTAGATGTAATGAAATAATATCTGCTCTAGAATAAATCGCTTCTAAAGTATCAATCAACTCAATTCCTGCCTCTTCAGCTTCGACTGGATCGGCATAAGGATCATAGGCAATAACTTTTAGATCAAGTGCCTGTAGCATTTTAGCCAAAATAAGAGCAATTCGACCCATACCGATAACCCCGACTGTTTTACCCTTAAGTTCAGTACCAATTATCTTATCTCGAGAGTAAAATCGACCTTGCCTTACTTCAGTATCCATTACTACCAAGTTCTTAGCTACAGCAAGAATCATCGTTAACGTATGTTCAGCTACAGAATAAATATTAGAGTAGGGAGCATTAACCACCATTACTCCCCTTTCAGTTGCTGTCTCAAGATCAATATTATCGACACCAACACCATGCTTAGCGATTACTTCCAATTGCGGAGCAGTTCTAATTACTTCTTCAGGAATTTCAGCCTTACGAATAATAATCCCATGGCAGTCAGCAGCTTCTTTAACTAAAGTTTCCGGCTTATAATCAGAAGCCAAGACTACTTCCGCTATTTCTTCTAAAATCTTAACTCCTGCTTTATGAATTGGCTCAGTTAATAAAACCTTTTTCATCTTATAATCTCCTTCCACTAACCAAATGCCTCATTATTAGTCTTCTTTCATCTCTGCAACAAAATCTCGCGCTTTTGAACCGAGCATACCATGGTCGGTACCAATCATCACGTAATTTACTCCTTTTGCTATCAATTCTTTAGCCTTAGCTGGATTAGGTGCTACCATTCCTACGTCTTTACCAGCTGCTAATACCTTTTCAATAATAGAATCTATACTCTCTAATAATTTAGGGTGATCTCCTTGACCAATAATCCCTAATGATTGCGATAAATCCATTGGCCCAATAAAGATCACATCCAATTCATCTTCAAGTAAAATCTGATCTAAGTTATTCATGGAAGTTTCAGTTTCACAGTGACAGATAACTAATGTCTGTTCGTTAGCTTCTTTAACAAATTCTTGCTTATTCATAGTTCCATATCCAGCTGAACGATTACCAGGAGAAAAACCACGTTGGCCCTTAGGAGCATATTTAGCACTTCGGATTACCTCTTCAACACCTTCTTTGGTATCTACATTTGGCACCTGTACTCCTAATGCTCCAGCATCTAATGCCTGTAATATTTCTATAAAGCTATTCTCTCTCACCCTAATAATTGGTGTTATTTCTGTAACTTCAGCAGCTCGAATCATATTTACCATCGTCTCTTTATCTCTCGATATATGTTCATTATCTGCTACAAAAAAATCAAATCCGGCTAATCCTAAAATCTCTACTGATGCTGGTTCATTCATCTTAACAAATGTACCTATGACAGGTTTACCATCTTTTATTTTCTTCTTTACTTTATTTTGCCTAATCACAATAGCCCTCCTATTAACTTTTTTAATTTTCAAATGTTAAAGACTACTATTTTTTCTCTGTCATTTTGTCTATAACATAGAGCATACTTTCTATTTTTGTACATCTATTGATTCCTTGAACTTTCCTGTTGCCTCAATAGCTGGAGTATAAACACAGAATAATTTTAAACTTTCATCGCCTGTGTTACGTATGTTATGTTCTACATCTTTGGGAGCAAAAATTAATGAATCAGGTTCAACTTCTTCAACAATCTCCTCACCATCTTCAATTGTTATAGACTCACCATAACCTGTAGCTACATACATATACTCATCTGCTTCATGAGTATGTAATCCTGTTGAAGAGTTACGTTCAATAATCGAGATTAAGATTGTATGATCATCACAATTTCCCAATTCTGGACACATCAATGTTTTAAGAATTCGATTATTAGGTTCTGGAACCCTTACCCCTGGTACATCTTTAACTTTAATTACCATTTTTTCACCATCTCCTCTTTTTGAAATTTAAACGTTTTCTAAAAATGTTTTCAGAAAACGTTTTTAGATTACTTAAACAATATCATATATTATCAATATTGTCAATATTTTATTTATATAGAGCTTTCTTTTTTTAATACAGTTAACTAAATGTTTAAATTAATCAAAAAATTAAAAACAACAATAAGCTACCATTCCTTCTCATAATCTAACTAAAATTTACATTTCTTTTTCTAACAACCCTTAATCCCAAGTTTGCTGAACTATCTCTTTTAAATATCTCAATATATAACTTTTCATTTATAACTTAAGCTTCTACTGACATCTCATCTATAGTATCACTAATTTCATCATTATTTAAATCTCTCATAACTTTACCTTTAATGAAGAAATCCTTAAATATATGATCATATTTCTTTAAATAATCAGAATAATATTTCTCTGCTGTTAATTTTGATACAACAATAAATACTATACTATTAAGAGCTAAAGCAGGAAACCCAGGCATAATTCCACCAAAAGGCTTAAATCCTATATTGTGGAAGATGAAATATGAAACTAAACCTACAATTATACTAGCATAAGCACCTTGAGAGGTTGATTTTTTCCAGAATAGACCACCCAATACTAAAGGAGCCAACTGCATTATACCTTCTCCTGCATAAGCTACCATTACTAACATCATTGGCAATCTTCTGGTCCCTAAAGCGAAAGCTGTAAATGATAAAACTACGGCACATATCCTTGTAATCCTAACTTCTTTTTTTGCATTTACAGTTACACGCTCTTTAATACTTTCTCTATCCTTAGATGAGCCTATACATTTCTTATCATTCCTTATTCTTCTAAAACCTGTAATAATATCATTCGAGATCACCCCGGATAAACCCATTATCGTACTATCTACAGTTCCTAAAGTAGCCGCAAACATGAAAGTAGTTACAAGTCCAAAAAACACACTACTACCTGTTAATTGCGCCATTTCAAGTAATGCAGTCTCCGAATCTGCAAACTGTTCAAACCCTAATCCTGAAACTCCCACAAGTCCTATACCTGCTAAAGATATAAGAATAAAAACCATATTCCACAAACCTGAAAAACAAGTTGCAATAGCTGATTTTCTTACTTCTCTTAAACTTTTACCCAAACATATGCTCATATAATTTGATGGATATAACATCAAAGTAAGCAAAACCAAGAATATATAACTTATATAAACTTGCCATCCAACTTCACCTGATGATGGAACAGTAAGAGCTTGAGGAGCAGTTTCATGAAGCACATTAAACATATAAAATATGTTAGCGTCATAAAATCTAATTATCAAGAAAATCATTGCAGTTATAGAACCAAATAACATAACTAATGCTGAAAAACTATCTACTGAAGCAACAGATTTGATTCCACCAGTAGTAACATAAGTCACTATTAAAATCATTCCTATAAACGAACCAACTGTTTGAGAAATTGCTCCACCAGATATCAAATTAAATATAAATCCTAAGGTTAGCATTTCAAGTATAAGCCATATTAAATTAAATGAAACAAGTACCGCTGAAATTATAACCTTGATTTTTTTACTCTGATATCTTAATTCCATTAAATCTGCTAAAGTTGATATTCTATATTTTTTAGCTAGTGGCCATACTTTTTCACCTAAAAAGTAAAATGCAATACCAGCTCCTACACAAGCAGCTATATAAAACATTCCTCCTGCTAATCCATACTCAACAACAAACCCAACTTTCCCAGTAAAAGTTGATCCAGAATAAAATGTAACTAATATCAAAAGTGCTACAATAAAACCGGGCATTGTTTTGCTTGCTGTATAATATTCTTCAAATGTAACTTCAACATCTCTATTTTTTTCAGCGACAATCGACTTAATCGAAAGGTATGCCACTGTAACAATATATATCCCCATCATAACAAAAGGAATTCCTGAAAGACCACCAGAAACCAAAGATGTATCAATCATTTTTTCTCATCCCCTTTATTTTCGTATTTTTCATCTAATACAAATAACACTACCAAAAGACATGTCAGTGCTACCCCAAAAAATAAATTCCAAAGGATAAACATAGGCACCCCAAATAATAATATAGGTTGATTAGCTAAATTATAAAAAGGTGGACACATCATAATAAAACACAGAAGCATCAACACACCAATAATTTTTCTATAATTATTTTTATTCATTATTTCCCCCCTAATTTACTATTTAATGCTCTCAGCTAAATTAAAGCCTGTCATTACAATACTTCGCAGATAACTAAATTTCTCTGCACCCCCGTCTTAATGTACAATTTACAATTGATAGTTAAAATTCAAAATCACACATTCAAAACACTAAACTCATCAATATTTACAAAGTATCCTACGACTAAATGTTTTGTCTTCCAATATTTTCTTCTAGCTGAGAGTACTCAAATTCACATTTTTCATAACTCTAACCTCCTTTCTGGCTAATCCTAAAACCTCTATTGATACTTGATTATTCACCTTAATAAATATTCCAATAACAGAAATCCACCTTTTAACCTCCGCTTGACCTTATTTTCTCTAATCAAAATATTACCCAATCATCAACTTGTTTTTGAATCTAAATTGATCCTTTAAACCCTCCCCCTTATCTTCCTAAAAATTAAATATATTCTGAATTTTTTATGGAAATGTTTTCAGAAAGCGTTTTTATTTAATTAAATAATACCATTTTATACTTTGTTTGTCAAGTGATTTTTTACAATTTTTTCAACAAACCATTACAAAATTAATCTTCATTAACTCCTAAACCACTCTATATTATATTTACCGATATTCAAATTAATAACCTAAGTTAGATATTTAAACTATTAAACTTGAAGCTATAAAATCACTTTCTCATTCTAAAAACGTTTTCTATTTGATTTGTATAATGTTAAAACTTTTAAATTCATCAAATATTTTTATGTTTTTTAAAGAATATGTTTAAAATAATTAGATAGGTTATAATTAATTATACAATTTTTCCTCGGACATGACATAATAAAACAATATAAATTAAATCGGGGGAAATATTATGTCCAAACGTTATAATGATGAATTTAAAAATAAATTAATAGATCAAATTTTAAACACCTTCGCTATTGAACGATTTTTAAGTGAAAAAGTTTGTCCTTATGATAATGCAGTAGCAGAAGCAGCTTTTAAAGTAGTTAAAACTGAGTTTGCATTTAATAAAAAATTTAATAGCTTTGAAGAATTGGAATATGGGTTCTTTGATTATGTCAACTTGTATAATAACCACAGGATTCATGGTTCACTTGATTATCTTACACCTGTTGAATATAGGAATTTAATGTTCGAGAAAAAATGGTCTTAAAAAGTGTTGACAATCCACTATTGGACTAAAAAGTGAGCTAAAAAGATTTTTCAAATCTGGTATAGCACCTATAATCTTAGGCTTTATAGTATCTTTGAGTATTGTAATAGTCTCTATTATGATCCAGTTCTTAATTGGTCAAATATAATGAGATAAATTTAAAAAACACTTGATTTATCAGAAACAATGCCCCCTTTATAAAAACTATAAGATTAAAGTACCCCTGAGGGGTACTTTAATCTTATAGTATCATTCTGAAATTTTATTAATTTTTGCTAGATATAGTTAATTGTTCTTGTTATAAAAGCTCTTATCGATCTTATTTAAAACAGCTATTGATTCTACTTGTTGATAGATATATTGGTATTAAGAATTTCCTTTAAGATACAGAATTGAAAGAGGCTATAATCCTGAGCTTCATCCATTACAACATTATTTACCTTTTATAGATTAATCTATTTTTCTCTACAACAAATCAATTTCAAATTTAATCTCTTCATAAACTTCTTCAGTCTCTTCATCTATTATGACCAAGTAATAATCTTTATCCCGTCTATAATCTCTATTTCTTAAAGTAAACTTTTCCTTAAAAGTTCTCTCTTCTGGTTTATCTGAAGTACTATCTGCTATAATAATATTCTCATTAGATATCTTAGCCCCTGATTCATCTTCAAAGTATAGATACAATCTTCTAGCTACTCTCTTTTCTACTATCTTTTCAGCCTGGAAAAACTCAAGAAAGAAGACGTTATTAGTAATTTTACGAGTAATACTTGTTAATTTAACTTCAACCTTATCTACCTCATTTTCACTATTTTCACTTCTATCATTTCTAAACTTAATTACTGGAATGACAACCTCTTGTAATGAAGCCCCTCCATGAACATAATTCTGTCCAGCTCCTTGCTTCTTAAAGCGATTAACACCTCTAGGTACTATCGCATTTAAGCTATTATCTTCTCCAAAGATATAATCTAAATTAATACTCAAAGTTCCTTCTAAATCAACCTCTTCTCCACTAAGAAGCACTCTCCTTTTTGATGCAAAGATATTATCCTTGACTCTAGCAGTCTTATCACTTGCTTCTAAATCACTTCTGCGATAAATAAATCCATGATCCGCAGTAATATAAATATGGACTGCACTCAGAGCATATTTAAAAGTTCTAACTAACTCATCTAACTGTTTAAAAGTCCTCTCTACTGCTCTAAAGGTCTCCTGTTCAGTAGCTGGGTTATCACCTTTAGCATCAATCTCATTATGATAAATATAGACTAGTTTAGTCCCTTTAACCTCTTCACGAAGTTCACTTCTGCTCATATCAACTATATCTTGATATCTTAAAGCAATAGATTCGGCTACATTATTAGCTAAAATCTTCTTTCTATTCTCTAAACCTTTAGAGCTGATTCCATCTACGAATATATCACCATTATCTTTAATAGTAATTTCTTTATTAGGCAATAGACTGACCATACCTAACTTAGTAGTAGAAGGAAGACTACCCTGCATAGCAAATAAATCAGTACTTCCCTTTAATTGATTATTAATCTGTGCTCTAAACTCTGCTGCTGCTTCATATCGTAACGCATCAGAAATAATTACAAAGACTCGCTCTCCTTTATCTTGGACAGTTTCTGCTATAAACTCTTGATAAAAGTCCTGCTGTTGACTAACACCTGAAAGTTCCCATGAATCACTAATCTCTTCTATACTATTAGACCACTTAATAGATAACTCGTGCAAATACCAATTAGTATATAAATTCTCAACTTCAGTCCTTAACTCTTTTAATAACTCTTTATCATTAGCTTTATCATAAGCAAAATAGAACTTACGATAAGCCTTATCGAATTGATGATACTCTTCAACATATTTATTAAAAAATTTATCTGCTTTTTCTTGAGTAATCAACTTATTCTTTTCTTTAGCTAGCTTAAATAATTCAACTGCCCAATAAAGAGCTTCATAGATCTCTTTAAACTCCTGATACCAGTGCTTAGTTCTTCGTAGTGAGATAATTTTTTGATAACGAGTAAAATCTTCAACACCACTTAATAGATTATCGGCAATTTGATTAATAATTGCTCTATCAAAACCTTTGAGAGTTTCACACTCTAAATAATACTCTAACTCCCAATCACCAAGGTAGCCTGTTAAATTGAGCCTTCTCTCAATCTCAATAGCTATTTCATCATAATCTTGGCTATCTTTTGTATGATTCATCCATTGATCTAAAAAGACTATACAATTATTCTCCTTAAAAGATAGGTAAGATTGCCACTTCTGAGGTAAAGAAGTTGCTAAATTATGTTCTAAATTACTTACAATAAATAAAATCATCAACTCTTCTAAATCTCTATCCTCGCTAATATATCCATACTTATCAGCGATTAACTCCCAAAACTTATCCTGATCACCAAACTTATTAATCCGCTCTAAATACTTATTATCATTATTAAATAAAGAATCCATCAATATCTTTCGGATAGCCTTCTCTAAACTCGGGGCTCTCAATCCAGCTAAGGCAGAAACAATTGCCATATCTAACTTTCTTTCATCATAATCTTCAATATTATAACGCTGTAATCTATTATATCTCCGCTGATTATTAAAGAACTTCTTATACCTTTTAAAGACTGGTCGTAAGGAACGATCCTCTACTCCAAAATCTTTCATAATAATTGTTATCTTATCTGCTATAAAATCTTCTCCATACTCTACTATATCTAATAACCAATTCTCTTGGGGAACAGGTCTAGAGTTACTAGAATAGATTAAATAATTAGAATCTCTATCTTCCACTTCTAATTGATATTTAGTAGCAAAATTATTATCACCTGTCAACTTCCAAAGCTTAGCATTAGGCAATTCTAAGCGATCTATTTCTTCACTAAAATCACCCTCTGTATCATACCAAAAGATTATCTGACGCTGTTGGCCCTGAGATAAAGATTGATTAAACCTTTCTACTAATACTTCTCTAACTTGCTCTAAATTCATAATAAAAATCACTCCACTATTTAATATTATCTTAAAGAAGGCATGGTTACCATGCCTTCTTAGAATTACATATTAGCTAACACATCTTCAAACTTAGGATAATTCTCTTTAACTCCATCATCTAAATCTATCTCTATCTGCTGATTGGCCACATGGTTCAGCTTTTCATCATACTCAACCAATTCAGCTAAATCCTTCTCTATCTTATTTAATTTTTTCTTAGCTTTTCTCTTTTCTGTACTCGACATATCAGATCCAATAACTCTGTCTAACCTCTGCTTTTGAGCTTCTAGCTTCTTTTGTAATTCATGTAGATAATCAATTCTAATTTTAGAGACCGTTCCAGGATCATAACGGTGCAGATAGATTAAAGCATTAAAAGCTTTACCCCAGCTATCTGACTGGAATAGCCAATAAATTGGTCGTTTATTATATCGCTGTGTATGATCTTTATAAAATCTAGACTTCGTCAAAAAGTACTTTCTAATTCTATCGCGTGCATTACTACTTCGGCCAGGTAGAGCATCTGCAATAAACTTTAAGTTTTCTTCTAGATTCTCTTCGCCAAAGGTTACTTTTAAAAACTCAATAAAGCGAACAACTATATCATCTTCAAAGTATTCATCTTTGCAAATCGGGATAATCCCTGCCTCGTTAGGTTTAAAGAGTTGATATTTACTCTCATCAAACTCACCGCCAGCATAGACCAGTCCTTCTTGATCTAAGGAATAACGCCCCATCATACAACCGACTGCATAAGAGATAAAGGATTTAATATCTCTTTCCGTATCTGCTTTTCTGACTGTAACATCTTTTCGATCCACCTCAGGAGTTAGTTCATCCTCTAAACCATAAATCTCAATGAAGATTTGATTTAACTTCTCTTCGTTCTCTTTGAGTTGATAAAATCTTTTTTCAGCTACTTTGTTCCAATTGTTGAATGATTTTTGAATAATTGTTGAATTTTCCTTGTATTCTAGTAGTAAGTGGCGTTTAAAGTCCCAAGAAGTTTCAAAGGAGTCCCAGTCTTTTTTTGCAATTTCTATATTTTGTCCAACCAACTGATTTATTCTTTCTAATTGTTCACTTGAGTAATTTGAAATAACAGGAATGTTTGCAATAACTCCCACACTAAAATTCAAAGTAGGATTTAATATTTTTAAAATTTCGTCTACTAATTTAGTATTTAATAAACCTGCATAAAACAAGTAATCATTATCTTTGCAAAATAGAGAGTGTGACCCTACATCAAACAACATACCTTCTGGGAAACACCTTGCTGCAAAATTAGAAGAACTAATTAGTGACCAAGTAATACCTTTATTAAAATAATAATCTTCATTCCTAATAACTGATTTATTAAATTTTTTTATTTCTTTCCCCTCGTTTTCCCAATTAATTAAATAATCATTATTACCATACCATCTTCTAAATGTTCCGCCTTTATTATAAGGAAACCATTTCAAATCACTTTCTTTAGCCATCTTTTTATTCATAACAAAAGCTATATCTCCAAATTCAACTTCAGTCCATAACCGCAAAAATTTATTATTATTAGAAGTTGATAAACCTTGTTTTAAATCAGCTAGTTCCCCCAAAGAATCACCTTTCTCAAAAACACTAATTAAGTTATCACTTATCCAATATGCTATTGGCGATCCAGGAATCTTAGAGGATTTTTCTGAATTGAAAATATAATGATTAACTTTAGTTAGATATTTTTCTTTCTTCTCAATGGAACTATTATAATCTACCAATCTAAAATAACTACCATTATACTTTTTAATCAAGCAATTCTTAACAATAAAAGAAGTAGCTTGAACAACTTCTCCTCCAATTTCTTTAAAAGCTTTTGAACCTAAATGAACCATTGAATTAATTGTAGTTTCATTAATAATTTTATCCCTTAAAATCTCATAGCTAGATAAAAACATCCATGAATGCATAGTTATCATACCAATATAGCCATTATTCTCATTATAAGCAATACATCTTTCCATAAATACAGCAAATAAATCTCTTTTACTACTTTTAAAATTATTCCTTACATATTTCTTCAACTTAGAATTCATATTTCTACTACCCATATAAGGTGGATTAGTAACTACAATGTCATACTGTTGACTCATTATCTTAGCTTGTTTAATTAACTTCTGTAACCTATCTTCAATCTTTGTATAAGATAATCCTAACTTATCCTTTAATATCTCCATCTCTTCTTGGATAGCCTCTTCATCAATTGGCTCAATATCTAAAATAGAACCATAATCTTTAGCATCTTCAAAAACATCTATCAAATAAGCAATATTCTCTGCTCCACTCTCTTTAATCATCTTTTTCTCAAACTCACCTATACTATTACTCTCTTGAATTGCACAAATATTTAACTGGATTGGATTTCTAAAGATTCTTCTATTCTTCTCTCTTGCTTTCATCATCACTGCAAAATAAGCTAATTGACCTGCTCGATCATCTATATCTAAACCATATAAGTTATTCTCAAGAATTAATTTTGGAATCTCACTCTTCATATAACCTACTGATTGATAAATCTCGTACAACACATCAAAGGCATAAACTAAGATATGACCACTACCACAAGCAGGATCTAATACCTTAATCTCTTCTGGTCTAATATCTCTATCCCTAATCTCTTCTAATTCTTCCTCAACCTCTGGCTCCTGCTCCACTTCTTCTAAGTAATATTCCCAACTTTCCTCTAAGTCCTGATTCGGATTTGATTCTAACCATAGTTTTCCTAAAGAGTTCTCTACCATATACTTAACAATCCATTTAGGCGTAAATAACTGAGTAGCTGCTGGTATTTCTTCTTTACTGATCTTCTTCTTACTAGCAAAGACCTCATCCTTCTTCTCTGAAATATAAAATTGGTACAACCACCCAATAATCTCTACTCCTTCTAACCAATCATCTTCCTCTATCTCTGTTACTAAGTCTTTAATTATTGAACCTTCAGTTAATAAGTTGTCAGGTAATAATATCTCTGTATAATCATTTATCTTTTGAAAGATAAAAGGCATAATCTCGTGTAATGAATTACACTGTTGAATCAAGAGATACTTATATAAACCTTTGCGATTCCCCTCATCTTGATATTGATAGACCTTCTCTCGATCAATATTTAAGGGAAGATTCAAAACTTCTTGAAGAATATCTGGATCAGCTTCAGATCCATCAACTGATGACAAGACTCTAACACCCGTAGGTAGATACTCATTAACTTCCATATATCTTAAAGCTACTAAACGATTAAACCACGTATAAGCTACCTCTTCCATCACCTGTTCGTAATCCTTCTCTTCTATCTCCTTAATCAACTCTTCTCGCTGCTGTTTCTCCTCTTGATTAAGATAAATCTCATTAATCCTAATCGAATCACTACTCTCTATCTCAGGTTCAACTATTTTATCCTCTTCAATTCCTATCTTAAAAGCCTGCTGCTTAACCTGACTGAACAACTTCTTTCTTGCTTCAACCGCAAAATTCTTAATTCCAGTCTTGTCCATTTATTTATCCCCCTTTATCAATTCACGGTTCACAATTCACGATCATAAATTAAACTCTTTAAGATCTTGAAACTTAATTGTACATTGTTAATTATCAATTATAAATTGCTCTATATAAGTCTGATCCGTTTATCTTCATCAATATGCTTTTGCAAATTCTCTCTAATATTATCTACTAATTGCTCCACATCCTCTTCAGATTCTAAAACATTGATACCTCGTGAAATATCCCTTAAATTAACGCTAACTGTTTCGCGTATCTTGTAATCTTTTTCTGGTTTTGCAACTTTATCTCTTTCTTCACCTTTGCTATCAACATCATCTACTGAAATAGTCTTTTCTTTTTCTTCTTGTTCTTTCCTTAATCTTTTTACTTCCCTATCTATTCTAGCAAAATAATTTTGCTCAAAACGTTCTGCTTTTGTCTTAATAGAAAAGATCTCAGTAAAGTTATTAACCTCATCTAATTTATTTAATAGTTGATTGCAATCCTGCTTAACTTTATCCTCTAATTTATCTAGCAAATTATACTCTTCTAATTCTGCTATAACTCTCTTTTGAGATTCGTTAATCTTCTCTGCAATCGGTTCAGATTCTTTGGCTAATAACTCTAACAATCTATTATGAAATTTATCTCTTAAATCAGGAATCAAATGAATTTTACCATAAGGTTCATCAGAAGTTAATATCTCTTTTAATTCTTCGATTAGTTCAGTAGCTTCTTGATCATTAATTGAATCTTTATCCTTCTGATAAATTCTAAGTGTCCGCAATGCTGCGTCATAATGTTTCTTTTGAGTTTCAAAGAAGTTTTTAACCCTAGCTACTTCTTCTTCATAATCTAATAATTCATCCTCTTTTTCAGCTAATTCATTATAAAATTCAAATGCATCTTGAATGTCGCTAATATCTTTTAATAACCTGCTATAACCCTTCAATACGTTCTCTCCAGGATAAACTTCACATTCATCTTTTGAAAAACCTTTGTAGTTATCAAGTAGAGCCTCTTTAATATAATTTTGCTCATTAAAGGCTAACCTTTGAAATTCATCCATTAACCCATCTTCATCAGCGGGAAGATTTGAATTCCTAAATAGATCACGGGCCAACATCTTAGCTCCATTAATCAACCTTTGCTCTACCTGTCTTCTCTTATTAACTATTAACTTCTCTTTATATCTAGCCTTAGTTAAATAATTGACCAGTCTTCTATGATTATCATCTATAATTTCACCATTATAGACTAATTTTATCTCTTGCTCTTTTAACAAATCAACTACTATCGCAGCTATATCAAGCTCTTTCCAACCTTGGGGGGTAGAATTGAATTTATCAACTAAATCTTTCATAGTTACTTTACGGTTCCGAGCATTCTGATTTTCAATATATCTTCTAATTTCATCAATTGCTAACTGATTAGGACGTTCATTACTCAAATTAACTTTAATATTCTCTTCCTTTAACCTCTCAGCTAACTCGCTTTCGCTCTTAGTAAACTCTTCTATATAATTAAGCTTACTATAAATACTATTAATCAACATCTCAAAACTTCTATTAATTCTTTCCACTGGATCATTAGATTTAATTTCAAGTTTTTCTCCGATTACATAAATTTCAGCTTGACCTAAATCTTCTTCTAACAATTTTTTTATTCTTTTTTGTCGTTCATGCACCTCTCTATTTCTCTTATTTAAAATATCTTGTACAACTTCATTTTTAGCTGTCCCGCTCTTCTTCTTTATGTAACTACTAATCTTTAAAGCCATCTCTACTTCTTCTATTAACTCACTCTCTTTAGGGAGCTTAATTATAATCTTATTTTCAGTTCCAGATTTAAGCTTCAACTCTTCAGCACTTGCATCGACATAGTTAGAATAAGGAGTTAAAATCTGTACTCCTATCTCCTCTTGTTGTCGACCTCTAGCTTGATCATCAATTAATTTATTAAAAGCAAAATTGTATTCACTTGAATAGCTATACTTCCTATCAGAATAAATGCTTTCAAAAGCAATTTCACTAATCTTTTTAACTACTCTACTAGGATCAATACTAGTACTCTTAATCTCTCGATTAATATCCTGTTCTTCATTAGTTAAAAACATATATTCAGGGCCATTTTTTTGAATTAACGCTTCTCTAGATAACTTAGCTAAAGAATCTTCAATCTTCTCCTTTAAGGCTAATTTATCTTCATTAATATCGCTAATCATCAATGTCGTTATATTTTCGACATTAGCTGGTACTTCATCAATATAACGAATCATAAATAAGACCTTTAATATTTCCACATCTTGTTCTTCTAACCTTGAGTTTTGTTCAGCTTTCTTAATAACTCTGCTTACCGTTGAGTCTAAAAAAGATTCAATCGAATTATAAAAGGTAGAAAAGGGAACTAATTTATTTAAATCATTCCCGGCATAAACTTGAGCAGACTCTTGAAAAGCACTCAACAAAGAACGTTCACCCTCTGATAAATGTTTACCTGTAGCTCCATGTAACCTTACCTCTTCAAATACCTTCTGTAATAGATCAAATTGATAAGGGATAAAAGGATAAACTTGAGCAAAATCATCTGCCCCTTGATAACTCTTCATCTCCCCTGTATCACTTGAGAAGGTAATTAAATTCTTTAAAACAGCTTCTTGATCATTATATAAAATCTTTAATGTCTCTTTAGCAGTATCAGCCTTTAGTAAAATCCGCTTCTTAATTACTTCATCTACATTAGCACTTGATAGACTCAATCGAGTATCAAATCTACCCTGAATTTTAGAAAAGTCACTCCCCTTAACCTCAGTAATAGAATCCATATCCTGCTGGGAAGTTACTAATACCCAAGCTTTACCTCCACAATAAGTACCTAAATCTTCAACAACAGTCTGTAAGTTCAACATTAATTGTGTATCATCACCAATATACTGACCAATCTCATCTACTAAAAATATTAAATGATGATCTCCACCTTGCTCTTCAATATACTCATTTATCTGCTGAGCAAATCTTTCTACACTCAAACTATAATTATCTTCTGCACTATCATACCATTTTCTGGCTGTCTCTTCACTCATTCGAGTAGTTTTAGCCAATGTTTGAATTACAGCTTCAGCTTCAAAATAGAGATCATTTCTACGCTCTTCCCATTTACCTCCAGCTATCCTTTCAAATTCAGCTTTGAAATCTTGATAAGTTCCATCCTTAACCATACTCCTCTCCAATTCAGCCAACCAAGGAATACTACTACAAAAGCCTTGCATCTCATTAAAGACTTTCATAAATACTGTAACAATCGCATCTTTCTGTGATTTACTATCTGAATCACTTTTAGAATCTATGTTGAATAAGATTACATCTGTAGATACTTCTCCTGCATCTTCCATTAACCTTAAAGTCTCTTCATCTATCGTCTTATCTTCAAAGAAATCAACTGCTTTCTTTCCATCTACCATTTTATTCTCTAATAAATAAGATAAGATCTTGATAAAATGAGACTTACCAGAACCAAAGAAACCAGAGACCCAAACCCCCATCTTATCTGTTAAGTCACCAATTCCTTTTTGATATGACTTATAAAACCCCTCAAAATGCTCTGCTAATTCATTGGTTACAACATACTCCTCTAATTCTTGTTTTATATTCTCTTCATCATCCTGACCTACCTTAATAACTCCCTTTATATCGCGATGAATATCTTTATAGAACATCTCTTCTATCCTCATAATACCCTCCCTCTCTATTAAATAATGCTCTCAGCTAAATTAAAACCTGTTATTACAATGCTTCTCGGATAACTGAATTTCTCTGCACCCCGTCTTAGTGTGCAATTTACAATGTACAATTAACAGTGGATATAGTTTTTATGGATACGGTTTTTGATATGGTCTTTATGTTTTTCACGAACAGTCCTGGTTTCTAGGACTGGTATGGTGATTTTCACGAAAGGGTTGATAAACCCTGTAGGGTTTTCACGAAGGGTCTTATTTTTTTAAGACCCGTAGGAAATTCAAAATCATAAAACCACAAACCCTTAGACAATCAATGTTTGCAAGGCATCCTACGACTAAATATTTTGTCTTCCAATATTCTCTTTTAGCTGAGAGTATTCTTAAATTCACAATTTATAATACACGATTAAAAATCAAGACCATAAAGATCTTGAACTTGAATTTGACCTATAATTGTAAATTGTAAATTATAAACTGTAAATTGCTTTACTCCACAAGTCTGAAGGCCCGATAATAATTATCATCTTTAATCTTATTAAATAAAATCAATGAAGAGCCATCATACTTACCGGGAAAGAACATCACTACTGGTATAGTATCTAACACAGGATGTAAATTATTAAGTATAGTATGAGAGCGAATTATTGGCCAAGCTTTTCCTACACCAGTTAAAAATACAATATTATTATCTTCAGTATTTTCTTTAATCTGCTTAATTACTAAGTTATTTTTCCCAGGCAGACGCAAAGACCTCTTAATTGCCTTTAAGACTCGCTCACTACCTTGACTCTCTTCCATCTTCATTGTCTTGTCTAAATAGCCCTTATCCTCTAAAATATCTAACATAACCTGATATAAGTCAAACTCAACTATATCTGGATATGAATTATTGTTATTCATTTTATCTTTAACAAACTGAATATAATCTCTAACTAACATTTCATCTTCAGGATCATAATCAAAGACATAATATCCAATTTCATTTCCTAACCCTCTACCTTCCATAAAACTATCTTCTTTTATTCGTGGTAATATCTGATCTAATCTTTCATTTATATTAACCATGTTGGCCCTCCTTAATTATCATCATTTCATACTATATCTTAATACAACATCACTTTAAGATACTTTTCATCGCCAATATCTTTTAAATGCTCCGCTACTCCTAAATTAATAATTGGCTTAACAATTCTTCTTTCATCCTGATCACTGATAAAACCAGCCTCAAATAAGATTCTAATAATTGTTTGTTTTAACTTATAGTAAGTATACTCCTTCCAGCTAGCTACCTTTTCACTTTGTTCACTCTTTTTTTGAAAGAATATGCTGAAATTTTTATCAGTTAAGTATGGTTCTTTGATCAGATAATTCTCTCTATATACTTCCCACATAAATTCAAAAAATAGACAATCCGTCTTTAAGATGGTATATAATGTTATCTGTTTACTGGTTTCAATACTTCCAATTACTAGTTGCTGAAGTAAATATTCATCTAATACTTCAAGTCTCTTAATCATAGCATTCGCAATTCTTTTTCTTCTAGCCACTGTATCAAACTGAAATATATTATCTTCTACTGCTTTAGCCTTAATTTCTTTTGAATTCAATTTCTGTTTTTCAAATTTAAGCTTAGCAACTTTCTTTAATTCTAAATATAAAAAATCAGTGTATTTAATGCTTGTACTATACGACATATTAACTCACTTCCTTATTAATTGATTAAAACAATTGCTTCATCTATTATTAAAAAAATTGTCCTTTTAAGAACTTACTTCTTAGTTCCAGAAGGAATCGGTATTTCATTGGATTATTTCCCCAAGATTATCTTATGCTAATTTAATCTTTCTATACCTTTATTAAAACCCCTCCTGCAAATCAATATAAATAAGTCTACATTAATTATTGCTAATAAAATTGATTGCAAACACTATTAAAACCCTGATTAATTTCTAACTTCTTAGCCTCTTCCCCTTAACCATAAATAATATCTTCTTTAATTAATAGAGATAGGTAAGCCTTTGGTGTTATCTCTGGCTTTTCCCCCTCCTCACACCGTACGTGAGACTCTCA